>NZ_DDFB01000084.1:316-70390 GCF_002336885.1 Novosphingobium sp. UBA1939
CAGCGTGACGATCAGGTCCGCGCGCCGGGCCAGCGCAGGCTTGTGCGTGATGACCACGATCGTCGCCTGCGGCAGCGCCGCGCGCAGCCCGTCGGCCACGCGCTGCTCGGTGCCCTCGTCCAGCGCGGCGGTCGGTTCATCTAGGATCAGCACCGATGGTTCGCGCAGCAGCGCGCGGGCCAGCGCGATGCGCTNNCCGGCCGACAGCGCCAGGCCACGCTCGCCGGTGCGGGTATCCAGCCCCTGCGGCAGGCGGCGCAGCAACGGCTCCAGCCCGGCGGCCGCAGCGGCCTGGGCAATACGCGCGCGCGGCACGCCGTCCATGGCGAAGGCGATGTTGCCGGCGATGGTGTCGTTGAACAGGTACGGCGCCTGATCGACCAGCAGCACCTCGCGCCGCAGATCGGCCAGGCACGTCTGCCGCAGGTCGTGCCCGTCCACCAGGATGCGGCCCTGTTGCGGATCGAGGAAGCGGACCATCAGGTCGGCCATGGTCGATTTGCCCGCGCCGCTTTCGCCCAGGATCGCGCAGAAGCTGCCGGCGGGAATGAACAGGTCCACGCCCGCCAGCACCGGTTCGCGATCGTGGCGGAACGAGACTCGCTCGAACCGGATGCCTTGCCGCACGGGGCCGAGCGGGCGCGCATCGGTCTGCTCGGTCACTTCCGCCGGGGTATCGAACAGCTCGAAGATCCGCGCCAGCGAGACGCGGGTGGAGGCCAGGCCCGAAGACAGCCCCAGTAGCGCCTGGATCGGCCCGAACAGGCGCATGTGATAGGCCATGAAGGCGACGAGCGCGCCGATCGTCATCTCACCGTGGATGATCCGCGTGCCGCCATAGAGGATCACCACCGAGGTCGAGGCGGTCAGCAGCGTGCCGGGGAGCGCGCCGGTCATGAACGAGGCGACCTGCATCTTCAGCATGGCGCGCACGAAGGCGCTGTTGCGGGCGCCGAAGCGGTCGACCTCGTGCGCTTCCGCGCCGAGTGCGGCGACCACGCGCATGCCCATGACGGTATCGACCAGCAGGCTGCCGAGATCCGCCCCGCGTTCGCGCATTTCGCGCGTAAGCGCGGTGACCTTCTTCTGGAAGTGGAGGAAGACCATGACCGCTACCGGAACCAGCACCGTGCCGATCAGGAACAGCCGCCAGTCGAGCCACACCATCATCGCCACGCAGCCGATGAAGAACAGCACGTTGCTCAGCACCGAAAGCAGCGTGTCGCCCGCCGCCCGCTGCACGTCGCTGACATCGCTGTTGATGCGCGACATCAGGTCGCCCAGCCGGAAGCCGCCATAGAAGCGCGGGCTGAGCGTTTGCAGGTGGCGGAGCAGCGCGACGCGGATGTCGTAGAGCATCGCCGCCGACAGCCCGACGTAGCGATAGCTGGCGAGGATGTTCAGCGCGAAGCCCGCCAGCGTCACCACGATCATCGCGCCCGACACGGCGAGCAGCGCGTCCATGTTCCGGCGCAGCAGCGCCTCGTCGATCATCAGCTTGGAAAGATAGGGCTGCGCCAGGCCCACCCCGGTCGAAAGCAGGCTGACCAGCAGCACGCCCAGCAACGGCCGCAGATAGGGGCGCACATAGGGCAGCAGCCGGCGATAGGTGCCCCAGTCGGCCACGGGCGGCGGTGGTGCCGCTGGCATCGGGGCCGAATTCGAGGCTGGAGGCTGGCTCAGGCGGCTGCCTCCCGCGCGAACAGGCGGTTGCCACGCAGCACGAAGCGCGGTTCGGGCACGCGCGCCAGTTGGCCGGTGCACCAGGCATGGCCCTGCGCCAGCGCCTCCGCCTGTTCGCGCCACCAGGGCGTGTCGCCCCCTGAGCGGTAGAACGGCAGGCTGACCTGCAGGTGCCGTCGCATCGAGGCGATCAGCATCGCCCGGTAGTGCGCGAGCAGCGCCTCGCGGTCACCGCCGTCGCGGATCGCGGCCAGCACCGCCGCTGCCAGGATGGCCTCGCGCGCGGCCTGCGCGGTGCCGTCGCCGCAGATCGGATCGAAGGCGANNTGGGCGTGATGATCATCCCCTTCGTGTCATCGATGGCCGACGATTCGATCGCCGCGGTGCCGCAGGCGATCCAGTCCGGCCCGGCGAGCCGGTCGAGCAGGCGCGGCGCGGTTTCGAACCTGGCGCCTGCCGGCCCCAGCGTGTCGACCAGCGGCGCGACCAGGCGGCTTTGCGCGAGCAGGGCGTCCGGCATCCGGCCCACGCCCAGCAGCCAGGCGGCGTCTGCCCCTTGCGGAATCAGGAACAGCCACCCTTCCGGCGTGGCTTCGACATGGCAGGTCGCTCGATCGGCCCCCGCGCGCAGCGCGACTGGCACAGCCACGGCCTCGCGCGTGCCGAAACGGTGCAGCGCGGGTTCGGGAAACGGCGGCGCGCCGTGGATGGTGAACGGCGCGGGTGCCTCCTGGAGCATGTCGACCGGCAGTGCCGGCAGGCCCAGTTCGGCCTCGATCTGGGCGCCGGACACCACCGCCGCGCCATGGGGCAGCGGCGCGGACACGCTGCCGCCCCACGAAACCACGCGTCGTTCGATGCGGGGCAGGGCGGCGAACAGGCCCAGCTGGCCGAAGATGTCGCGCAGCAGGGCCAGCGCCGGATCGCTCAGCATGATCACGGGAACGGGGGCGCGCGGTTCGACCGCCGCCCCCGCCAGGCAAAACCCGTCTTGCGCCAGCAGGTGGGCGCAGGTCGCGACGGAAACGCCGCCGCCCCGCAATCGCACCGCTGGCTGTGGTCCGGTCATGGGCGTCCTGTCATCGTCGTCCCGCTATTTCAGGTGGAGCAGGCCGGCCATGGTGGCATCGGCACCGAGATCCCAGGTGCGTTCGTACTTGAGCGTCTTGGCGTCGTACACCTCGATGTCATAGCTGGCGCCGTGGATGTACAGCTTCTGCCCGTCGGCCGAGATGCCGAATGAGAAGCGCGAACGGCAGTGGAATTCCGCCTTCTCCATCACCTTGTTGGTGGCCATGTCGAAGTGCCAGAATTCGCAGCGCTTGTTGCCCAGCGTGCCGTTGGTGACGACGGTATAGCCATCCTTCCCGTCGGGCGTGACTTCCAGCCCGGCCATGCCGGTGGGCACCGGGCCGATCGGGGTGAAATCGAACGTGCGGTTGGTCAGGTTGAAGCGCCCGATGCCGAACATCTTGGCGTGGACATAGGGGTCGGAAGCGTTGAACAGCGAGACGAACTCGTTGGGATTCTGCAACGCTTCCACGCCGCCGCCGAACGCCACGTTCTCCATGCCCGTGGTTTCCGGCTTGGCAAGGTCCAGCCGCTCGCTGACCTTCAGGGTCGCCGTATCGATCACCAGCACCTTGTCGCCGAACTTGTACAGCGTCTTGCCGTCGGGCGAGAGCGCGAAGGTGGGGCGGAAGCCGCCGAGCGTATCGTCCTGCGGATCGATTTCCACTGTCCGCGCGACCTTCTTCTGCTGAAGATCGATCACCGCGTAGAGCGGTTTGCTAACCTTGTAGCGGTCCGGTTCCTTGTCGAAGCGGATGAGCTGGGTGTAGTACCAGCGGCCCGTGGGATCGGGAACGCCGCCCATGAAGCGGTACTTGGTGGTGGGCGTGTTCAGGCTGAACTGGTTGAGGATGCGCCGCGTGGCGCTGTCCAGCACCACGATCCCGCTGGTGGTGATCGTCGTGACGTAGATCTTCGCCTTGTCGTTGGACAGGCGCAGCGAGGTGGGCAGGCCCGCCTGCAGCTGGATACGGTCTGTGATCGCGCCGTTGGTGTCGTCGATCGTGAACAGCTTGTCCGGATACGTGCCGATCATCATCGTGCCGGCATGGGCGGGCGCCGCGGCGGCCAGCGCCGTAACGAGTGCCGGCGCCACCCATGCTTTCGCTATCAGGGCTTTCAGGCGGGACAGGGAACGAAGCTGCTTCATCGTGCTTCTCTTCCTCGAAGGGGCGCGCCGCAGGAACGCGGCAGGTCCGCCCCGGATGGTCAGGGTTCGGCGTGGCAGGCGCGGGCGCGCCCGATCACGGGAAGACGAGATCGAGATTGCGCCAGTCCTTCGTTGCCGCCGCGCAATTGCTCGCCCAGTCCGGCGAATAATTGACGTGGTCGGGCACCTGCACCGGCCAGAAGCAGGTGACGTAGCAATCGTAGATGTCGCGCTCGACCGGCTGGCACAGGCCCGCCGTGCCGCCCCCGGCATCGACTTCCCACCCCGGCGAGAACGACAGGGTGCACCCCATCGGTACGTGTGGGCGCGGCTGCTGCTGCAGCGCGACGACGTCTTCATCAACCGAAGTGATGGTCTCTTCGATCTTCTGGGCCTTCTTATTGATCGGCTTGAGATGCTTCATGACAAGCCCTTTCGTTCAGCGAAGCGTTCGAGGAAGCCGGGGTTGCGCACGGCCAGCGTGCCGTAGATCTTCAGGCACGTGTCGGTCCATTGGCGGATCCAGTCGCAATAATGCAGGTTGGCGTGGCCGGTATCGCCATAGCGGACGAAGGCCTCGTGATGGCAGCCGCCGGCGCAGAGCGGGCGCGCCCAGCACGATTGGCATTCGTACTTGGCCTGAACGTGTCCGCGCGCAAGGAAGTCCTCGCGCTTGCCCTGGTCGATCCCCGTGGAGATGTGGCCCAGGGTGTGCGTATCGGCATCGGTGAAGCGGTGGCAGGGCGAAAGGTCGCCCGACGGGCTCACGCCCAGCAGGCCGAGGCCCGCGCCGCACGGGTGCGACTTGTTGGTGCCCTGGATCAGTTCGCCGATGGTTTCGCTGACGTTGGTGAAGCCGTGCATCCGCCCTTGCAGCGCATAGTCCAGCCATTCGTCGGCAAGGGCATGGAAACCGGCGAGGACGCCAGTCATGTCATCGCCGTTCAGCGAATACTCGCGCTCCTCGCCCGCGGTCGTCACCGGCGCGAAGCCCACTTCGTGGAAGCCGATGTCGTCCTTGAGATGGCGGTAGATGCGGATCACGTCGGTGACCCCCGCCGTCAGGGTGACGCGCGCGGTGATCGCACGGGTCTTGTGGCGGGCGATCAGCTTGCGCAGGCGTGGCTCGATCACGGCGTAGCTGCCCTTGCCGCTCTTGTAGACGCGGCGGGCGTCCTGCATTTCCGCCGGGCCGTCCATGCTGACGGTGACGCCAATCGCGTTGTCCGAGAGGAAATCGATGATCTCGTCGGTGAGCAGCGTGGCGTTGGTGGTCAGGCTGAAGGTGATCTTGCGCCCCTGCGCCGCCGCCTGCTCGGTGGCATAGCCCACCACATCGCGCAGCAGGCGGAAATTCATCAGCGTTTCGCCGCCAAAGAAGGTGATGTGCACCGCTTCGCGGTTGCCCGATCCGGCCAGCAGGAAATCGACCGAGGACTTCGCGGTTTCCAGCGCCATGTACTTCGGCTTGCCGGCCGGCGTGGCGATCTTGTCCGCGCCGAATTCGTAGCAATAGGTGCAGGCCAGGTTGCACTGGTTGGTGACGTTGAGCACCAGCGCCTGCAGGGGATAGTCCGCCGGCGGGGCGGACGGCGCGGGCGCGGTGGTGACCTGTTCCGAATGGATCGCGCGGACCTGCCGCAATTCGCGGATCAGGTCCTCCGCGTCCGCCGGGGAGTGGCCCGCGCCGGCCAGCGCCGTGGCCAGTTCCTCGTGGCTCATCTCGCCCTCGTCGAGCAGATCGAGCACGGCGCGGGTGCCTTCGTCGAGCGCGAAGATCGCGCCCGCCGAAACCAGGTACATGAAGTCCGTGTCGGACGAGCGGAATTCGTGGAGTTCGCCGCGCCGGTAGCGGTGGGCCAGCATGGTCGTCATTGCGAAACCTCCGGCTGATCCCAGCGCTTGTAGGCGGGAACCGTGACGACGAGGTAGGACTTGGCCGTCAGCGGCTTACCCTGGGCGTCCTTTTCGGCCTTGGCCGTGGCGACCACCCAGACCTCGCCATAGTTGTTGCGATTGCCGCTGCGCTGCGGGTTCGGTCCGTCCACGTTCGGCGTGAACAGCGCCTTCTGGCTGATCGAACCGACATAGGCCTTGTCGTCATCGTACCAGACCGACTGGAACTCCTGGATGCTCCAGTCGGCGGCGACGGGGCCGATGTTCACGTCGTCGGCGGTGTTGGGCTTGCCATCGGGGCCGTTGTCGAAGCCGACGGCATCGAACTGGGCGTATCCCTTGGCGAAGTGCGCGCCGCCCAGCCGCGACAGGTTGGTGTCGGGCGTGACCTTCAGGTAGTCGACCTTGCGATAGACCGGCAGGGCCGAAGCGAGCACCGCGCTCCCCACCGAAACATCATGCACGCCGGCGACAGCGCCGGGGGCGGCATCGACAGATACGACGATTTCGGTGGGGCTCGCGGTGACGACCCTGGTCACCGCTAGCCCGGCGCCAAGGTCGATATCCTTCGCAGTCAGCGATGCCGGCAGGCTATCGCCGAAAATGTGGACGTCCACCCCCCTGGTGCCGGCCTTGATCGCGTTGGGCCAGACAGCGCCGATAGTCGGGCTGCCGTCTGCGCGTACCAGCTTCACGTCGAAACCGAATTCCTGATATTCCCCCCAGAACCAGCGACCTTCGGCGTTCTTGCGATCGGGCGAGAACCACATCGTCTCGCGCGTCGGATTGTCGAGCGCATCGGGCGCGGAAGGCTGCGCGGACGGCGTGGAGCGGCCGCGCCAGCTGTAGCCGGCATAGACGATGCCGTTGCCGGTCCGGCTCAGCGTCGATCCGTCGGTCAGCGACCGCAGCGCGATGCCGGTCTTGAATTCGTCGCTGTCGGCCGTGGCGCCGATGGTCATCGTGCCGATGAACCGGCCCTTGCCCGGGGCGGAGGCGCTGACCAGCCATTTGCCCGCCAGGCGCGGGTCCTGCATCCGGGACTTCCACTGCGTCCATTCGGGCGTGTGCAGCGGGGCGACCTTGCGCGTATAGTCCAGCGCGATCTGGCCTTGTGTCACCGGCGTCGCGCCGGGCTTGGTCACGATCGGCGTCGGCTGGCCGAAGACCGCGCCGGGTTCGTCCGTGGCGGGGCGGCGATACTGGACGTCGGCCTGCGAATAGAGCGCGACGTGGAAATCCTGCAGCAGCTTCCATTCGCTGCCCGACCGTCGCCAGGAAAGCGGCTGGGCAAAGGCGTGGCACGTGGCGCAGGCTCCGCGCAGGGATTCGCTGGGGATGTTGGTCTCGTCCTGGATGCGATGCTCCACGAGGTACATCACCGGCCTTGCTTCCTCCGGGGCAAGCCCGTGGCTGCTCGAAAGATAGCGGACCACCTGCCGCGATTCCTCGGGCGTGATCTGCAAGCCGTTCAGCTTGACCATGCGCTTGATCGCCTGCGCCCAGCCTTCCGGCGTGGTGCGCAGCCAGGAAATGCGCGAAAGATTGCCCTTCGCGTCGGCGGTGTGGCAGGCGCCGCACTTTTCCTTGGTCAGGCTATCGGTGACCGGGATGCCTTCCTCGCTTTCGGGCTTGTCCGCCCCGCCAGCCATGCCGCCGGTCATGCCCCCGGCCTGCGCGACAACGGCGGTGGCGGTGCACAGACCCGCCAGCAGCAGCGGGCGCAGCGACAGGCGCGTTGCCAGCGCGGCCCGCCAGGATGGGCTGGCGGCGGCATCCTGCGCGTCGTGTGGACGGGACTCGGTATCCGGGTAGGCCATGCTCGCGAAATCCCCCTGATTGGACCGGAAGCGGCGCGATTCGAGCGCGGGTCACGAGAGCAAGCTTGACGCTTGTCCAAGATTGGTCAACGCCTTTGTTGCAGCGCCGCCCATCTTTTTTGCAGATGCGAAAAAAGGCGTGTGATCCGGTTGGAATCACACGCCTTTTGGATGTTGGAAGCTGTCCTGGCGGGCGGCGTTCGGGCCGCGATCAGGTCAGCTGCAACGGCAGGGATCGCAGCCGTTTGCCGGTGGCGGCGCGGATGGCGTTGGCAATCGCCGGAATGACCGGCGGCAGGGCCGGTTCGCCCAGTCCGGTAGGCGGGAAATCGCTCTTGACCCAGGTGATCGCGACATCGCGTGGCACGGCATCGATGCGCAGCAGCGGGAAATCGCCGAAGTTGTCGGCCGTGATCGCGCCGGCTTCCTGCACTACCGGCTGCCACACCAGCGCCTGCGCGATGCCATCGATCGCCGCACCCTGCGACTGGTGCTCGGCATTGAGCGGGTTGATGACCTGGCTGCCGATGTCGCCCGCCATCCAGATCTTGTCGACCTTCACCGAAGTTCCGCCCGAAACGGTGACGTCGACGACTTCCGCGAAATAGCCGCGATGGCTGAAATAGAAGCCGAAGCCGCGCCCTTTGACCGCATCGCCCGCGCCCTTTGCGGGGCCTGTGCGCCCGGTCCAGTTCGCGGCCTTGCACACCGCGTCGATCACGCTGCGGGCGCGGCCGGTGTGGAACACCAGCCCCTTGCGCTCGGTCGGCAGTTCGCGCGGTTCGCCCAGCGTGCGGCGCATCAGCTCGGGCAGGTCGATGCCAGCGGCCTCGGCCACCTCGTCGAGAAAACCCTGGTACACGAAGGCCATGGCATTGGAGGTCGGCGCGCGCAGCCAGCCCGTCGGCAGGTTGGTCTTGAGATAGGTCGCGCCCAGATGGGCATCAGGCACGACCGGAGCGGGAAATTCGGTCGAGCTCATTTCCGCCGCGCGGATCGGCTTCCCGTCCGCGCCGAAGGTGATGAAGTGGTCCTTGAACGCGATCAGCGCGCCCTTGGCATCGAGGCCGGCGGTGAAGCGGTGCCAGCCGGCGGGACGATAGTAATCGTGCCGCAGATCGTCCGTGCGGTCCCACAGCAGCTTGACCGGCCGGCCGGGCACGCCCTTCGCCACCTGCGCCGCCAGCACCATGTAGTCGCTCATCAGCCGGCGGCCGAAACCGCCGCCGATGCGCGTCATGTGGATGGTCATCGCTTCGGGCGCGATGCCGAGCATGGCGGCCACTTCCTTGCGCCCGGCGCCCGGGTTCTGCGTCGGCGCCCACAGCTCCAGCTTGCCGTCCGCCGTCCACAGCGCGGTGCAGTTCTGCGGCTCCAGCGTGGCGTGGGCCAGGAAGGGATAGGAATAGTCGGCGGTCACGGTCTTTGCCGCGCCGGCCAGGGCCTTGTCGGCGTCGCCAGCCTTGAACAGATCGGCCTGCGGCGCGGCGCCCAGCGCATCGGCGGCCTGCTTCGCATAGCCGGCGGTCGAGAATTGCTTCTGCGCGGCATCGTCCCACGCCACCACCAGCTTTTCGCGCGCCTTGCTGGCTTTCCACCAGCTGTCGGCGACGATCGCGACGGCATCCTGCTGCCCCGGCGGGACAAGGCCGCTGTTGACCGGTACCACGGCGACGACGCCCGGAATCCCGCGCACGGCCGCATCGTCGATCCGGGCGATGGTGCCGCCGAACGCCGGGCACTTGACCAGCGCGGCGTGGAGCATGCCGGGCAGGTGCGTGTCGATGCCGTACAGGGGCACGCCCTTGACGATCTTGGGCGTGTCCACGCCCGGCACCGACTGGCCGATGATGCGGAACGCCTCCGCCGGCTTCAGCGGCACCGTCGCCAGATCGGGCACGGGCATGCCGGCCGCCTCGCGCGCCAGCGCGGCATAGGGCACGCTGCGCCCGCCGGCCTTGTCGATCACCTTGCCGGCTTCGGTCGAAAGCGACGCCGGGGCGACGCCCCACTGCTTGGCCGCCGCCGCCACCAGCATGGCGCGCGCGGCCGCGCCGGCCTGGCGCATGGGAAGCCAGTTGTTCGGCGTCGCGGTGCTGCCGCCGGCGACCTGAAGACCATAGCGCTTGTCGTCGGCGTCGGTCTGCTCGATGCGGACCTGGTTCCACGCCACGTCGAGTTCCTCGGCGATCAGCATCGGCAGCATGGTCTTCACGCCCTGGCCGATCTCGGGATTCTTGGCGCCGATGGTCACGCTGTTGTCCGCGTTGATGCGGATGAACGCGGTGAGCAGGACGGGTTCGCCCGCGGCGCCAGTCGCCTGCGCCAGCGCGATCCGGGCGTCGAAGGTCAGCACCGCCCCGCCCGCGAGCGAGGCGGCGAGGAACGAGCGGCGGTTCAACGACCGGCGGCTCAGTGCCGCGCCGGCGGCTTCTCGATCCTTCACGATGCTCATGCCGCCACTCCCGCCGCCTTGCGGATCGCCTTCTGGATGCGCAGGTAGGTGGCGCAACGGCAGATGTTGCCGCTCATGCCGCCTTCGATGTCCTCGGCCGTGGGCTTGGGCGTCTGCGTCAGCAGCGCCGTGGCCGACATGATCTGTCCGGCCTGGCAATAGCCGCACTGCGGCACGTCGAGATCGACCCAGGCATCGACCACCTTCTTGCCCACCGGCAGCGAGGCCACGTCCTCGATCGTGGTGATCTGCTTGCCCGCCGCATCGGCGATCGGCGTCTGGCACGATCGCACCGCGTTGCCGTCCAGCAGCACCGTGCAGGCGCCGCACAGGCCCGCACCGCAGCCGAACTTGGTGCCGGGCAGGTTCAGGTCTTCCCGCAAGACCCACAGCAGCGGCTTGTCGGCGTCCGCGTCGACGACGCGCTTCTTGCGGTTGACGGTCAGCGAAATGGCCATCGGCAGTCCTTCATGCTTGATCGCGCGGATATTCTCATCCCGCGCACCTGTTAAGCCGGGCGCACGGGATGCACCATTGCCAAACAGATATTCCGTAACGCGGAACGCTGGCGGGATGGAAACCTTTGTTGTCCGGTTTCAAGAAATTGGCTTGAAAACGGCTTAAATATTGGACAGGCATCAAGTATCCGTCAAGCGCCGTTGCGCGCGCGGGATAAAAAGGGTTGGGCGGGGCAGTCGGGCTGGCGACCCACGTTCAGGAGTGTTAGGCCGGGTGCAATGGCAAGCGATGTCGCCCACATGATAGCCACGCGGCCGGGAACCTATACGCGCGGGACCGAGACGGTCGACGCCATTCTCAAGGCCGCGTTGACCGTGCTGATCGACGAAGGCGCGGGCGCGTTCACGATCCGCCGTATCGCCGCCGAATGCGGGATGAAGGTGGGCAACGTCAGCTACCATTTCCCGCGCAAGGAAATGCTGATCCAGATCCTGCTCGACGAGTTGCTGGAAAGCTATGACAAGCTGCTGGAGAACCGCGTCCGCCAGCCCGACCTGCCGGCGGAGGAAAGGCTGCGGCTGCTGATCGAGATTTGCCTGGATGATATCGCCGGCAAGCGCACCACGCGGCTGTTCACCGAACTGTGGGCGCTGGCCAACCAGAACGAATTCATCGCGGATCGGGTCCGGGCCTTTTACCAGGGGGTCCACGATTTCATCGGGGAATACGTAGCGCTGCTCAATCCCCGGCTGTCGCCCGATCAGGTGCACACGGTGGCGCTTTATATCAGCGCGTCGATGGAAGGCACTACGCCATTCCTCGGATATGAAAAACCCTGGGCCGCGAAGATGATGGCGTTCCGGACCATAGCCGCCCGCGCGCTGGTCGATCTCGCCAGAACGATAACGCCGGAACAGATTTCCGGCCTTCGGTAAGGCGCGCGAAGCAGCACGCGGCACAAAAGGGTCCTGACCCCAGGGCTGTGAGTGTGCCGGATGCGGAACAGGGCGATCATCGGGAGGGGTGTTGGGGCGGCCTCGCTGGCGGCCGCGCTGGGATGCCTGCAACCCGGAATCGATCCGATCTACCTGACGGTGTTGAGCGATGCGCGGCCCGTGCCGCTGGAGGCGCACGGGCTGGTCGTGGGCTTTACCCAGGCCGGCTCCGCGCTGGGCGCGCTGACGGTCTGGTGGCTGGGGCCGGTCCTGCCCCGAGGAAGCGTTGTGGCGGCGGCCGTGTTGGCATTCCTGTGCAGCGTGGCGACGGCGCTGGCCGGCAGCCTGGCGACCGTTCTCGCGTGCCGCGCCGGCTATGGCCTGGCGATGGGGGTGGTCTATGCCACCACCATGGCGGCCTATGCCGCGCACCGCCCCAGCAAGGCCTATGGCGCGGTCTATCTGACCCAGCTCATTCTCTCGACGCTGGTTTCGCTGGCCTTGCCCGAGCTGATGCTGGCGGCCGGCGCAAAAACCGCGCTGATGGCGATGGCGCTGGTACCGGCCCTTGCGTTGGTGGTGCTGGTGCCGTTCGTGCGGTCGGCATCGATGATCGATAGCCCGTCCGGCATCGCCGCGGGAAGGAGCGCGGTGCCGGTCGCCGGCTGGGCGCTGGCCGCGGCAACCTTCTGGTTCATCTGTTCGACGATGCTGGTGTGGAGCTTCTCGGCCGCGCTGGCCACGCGCGCGGGTATCGCCGATCGCACGATCGGGCAGGCCGTGGCGATCGGCTCCGTCGTCGGCGCGCTGACCGCGGTGGCGGTGATGCGCGAACGGCTGCTGGTGCCGCTGCCGGTCACCGCCCTGCTGTCCGGGCTGGCGCTCGCTTCGCCGGTGGTGCTGACGGTGCCGGGGGCGGACGGCGCCTATGTCGCGTCGATCGTGCTGCTCAACATCGGTTCCACCGCGATCATCATCCGATGCTCCGGGCTGGCGACGGCGTCGAGCCGGGATTCGCGCTTTCGCGTGTTCGTGGCCTGCACGCACAGTCTTGGGCTGATCGCCGGGCCGTTGCTGGGAACGGCGATGATGGCGCTGTTCGGGCGCGAGGGGTTGCTGATCGGCGTGGCGCTGGCCCTGACGGGAGGGCTGGTCTCGGTCGGCTGGGCGGTCCGCGCCGGATTTGCGGGTGCGACCGGCGCGAGTCCTCAAAAGGGTGGCGCGCCAGCCCCTATAGGCGCTTGACTAAAACTGGACGGGCGTCAAACCTTCACCCGACGACGCAGCGCCATGCTATCTTGCGGGGGCAAGGCGCATGGTGAAGGCGCCGCATCGGCCGTCGCAACCGAAGGGGGTCAAGGTCAGATGAAATCCATTGCCAGCCGCATGCTTTCCGCCATCCCGACGCTTGCCGCCTGCCTCGCGCTGTCGGTGATCGACGCGCCGCAGGCCTTGGCCGACACCGCCAATCCCACGGAGCCTGAAGAGTCGGACGTCGCCGCGATCACGCCGCCCAAGCCGGGCTGGATTTTCGTGAACCGGGGTTTCGTGTTCCCCGGTACCGCGATCTACGACACCGGCAACGGCAAGATGCTGGGTTTGGTGCAGACGGCGCTTCTGGCGGACATGGCGATCGATCCGGCGGGCAAGTTCTATTACGTGGCCGAAACGATCTGGAGCAAGGGCAATCGCGGTACGCGGCAGGACATGGTCACGGTCTATGATTCGACCAATCTCAAGCTGCAGGCCGAAATCCCGATTCCCGGCCGCCTGCTGATCGGCGGCCGCAAGCAGGACTTCATCCTGAGCGACGACGGCAAGCTGGGTTTCGTCTATAACTTCAGCCCCGCGTCGTCGGTCAGCGTGGTCGATCTGGAAAAGCGCAAGTTCCTGCGCGCGATCGAGCTGCCCGGCTGCGCCAGCCTTATCCCCAATCCCGGCGCCGGCTTCTCCGCGCTCTGCGCCGATGGTTCGCTGGCAACGGTCACGGCGGGTGCCGCGAAGCCCGCGATCACCCATTCGGCTCCGTTCTTTTCGGCGACCGACGATCCGATCTTCGACAACCTGATCTACGACAAAACGAAGCAGCAAGCGGTTTTCCTGTCCTACACCGGCAAGATCTATACCGCGAAGATGGCGGCGGCGCCGACGGTTTCCGAGCCCTTCTCGATCCAGGTGGCGGCCGGGCTGCGCGCGGGCGACACCAAGCCGCTCGACGTCAACTGGTATCCCGGCGGGGGGCAGCCGATGGCGCTCCACCGCGCGTCCGGCCATCTCTTCGTGCTGATGCATCCGGGCGAATACTGGACGCACAAGGCCGGCGGCACCGAAATCTGGGACGTCGATCTCGCGGCGAAGAAAGTGGTGAAGCGCGTGCCGATCACCGATCCGGCTACCACGATCGAGGTCACGCAGGAGGCTGCGCCCAAGCTGATGTATTCCGGCGGCGAGGGTGGCACGGTCCATGTGATTGACCTGAAGACCTGGGACGAAACGCTCAAGCTCGACCGTGCCGGCAGCGGCGTGATCACCGTTACGGACGCGCGGTGAGCGCTGTCGCCGCCGATCTTGCGGTATCGGGCCTGCGCGTCGCGGGGCTGGCCGGCGCGTTCGGCACTGGTCTGGTCTTCGTGCATGCGGGCCTGTCGAAGCTGCTCCATCGCGATGTGCTGCCCGGCGTGATCGCCAATTACCGGCTGCTGCCCGATGTGCTGGTCGCACCCGTTGCTGCGGTGCTGCCGTGGGCGGAACTGGTGCTGGGGGTGGCGTTGCTGGCGGGCGGGCCGCGCCTGGCCGTGGTGCCGGCGCTGCTCCTGCTCGGGCTGTTCGCAGCGGCAATGGCGGTGAACATCGGGCGCGGTCGGCGCTCGATCGACTGCGGCTGCGGGCGGTCGCAATTGCGCCAGACGCTGGGCTGGCCGCTGGTGGCGCGCAATGTGGTGCTGATGGCACTGGCGGCCTTGCGCCTGCCCGCCGCGCTGCCGTCCACCGGCTTCGAGCTGGCCACCGCCCTAGCGGGCGGCCTCAGCCTGTTCGTTCTCTATCTGCTGTTCAACGCCATCGCCGCGCTGGCTGTCTCGCCCGTCGCGGCCAGAGTCAACGCTGGAATCAAACGGAGGTGAGCCCATGCTGACGGCGCTTATCGTTTCGCAGGTCATTTCGTGGGGCGTGGTCCTCGCGCTCGTCGTCGCTGTGCTGGCGCTGGCGCGGCAGGTGGGCGTGCTGCACATGCGCGTGGCGCCGGCCGGGGCTTTGACCACGGCGGGCGGGCCTTCGGTGGGCGCGCGATCGGCCGCCATTCCGGCGCGGACGCTCGAAGGCGCGGCGGTGACCGTCGGTGGCGCCGCGCCCGGATCGGCGCTGCGCCTGCTGATGTTCGTGTCGGCCGCCTGCCCGCTGTGCAAGGGGCTGATTCCGATGGCCAAGTCGTTCGCGCGCGACGAGCGCGTGCAGCTGATCTTCGTGGGGGACGACGATCCGGCGGTGCAGCGCGGGATGATCGAACAGCACGGCCTGGGATCGTACCAGTTCATCAACGGGCCGGACGTGGGGCAGGCGTTCGAGGTGGGCAAGCTGCCTTACGCGGTGCTGCTCGACGCCGATGGCACGGTGCTGTCCAAGGGGCTGGTCAACAGCCGCGAACACCTGGAGAGCCTGGTGATTGCGCACGAGATGGGCGTCCGTTCGGTGCAGGACTATATCGGAAGCCTGAAGGCGGAAGTGGCGTGATGGCTGTGGCGCGGCTGGCCTGCGCGGACAATTTCAAGGGGGCATGGTCATGAAGAAGTTCGATGCGGACGCCATGGGCGAAACGCTGCTTCGCCGTTTCGCGGGCGGCACCTCGCGCCGTGGCATCCTGGCGCGGCTGGGCGCGGCGCTGGTGGCCGCCCCGGTGTTTCCGCTGCTGCCGGTCAGCCGGGCCGAGGCGGCCAAGCCTGACCGGTCGGGCGAAGGCAAGACCGCTTTCGCCCGCGTGGCGCAGAGCAAGGACAACACCAAGTGCGATTACTGGCGCTATTGCGCGATCGACGGTTCGCTCTGCACCTGCTGCGGCGGCGGCATCCACACCTGCCCGCCCGGCGCGGAACCTTCGCCGGTTTCGTGGGTGGGCACCTGCGTCAATCCCGATGACGGCAAGTCCTACCTGATCGCCTATCGCGATTGCTGCGGCAAGGCGTACTGCATGCAGTGCGATTGCAACAATACCGACCGCGAGACGCAGCTCTACGTGCCGCAGCTCAACAACGACGTGATCTGGTGCTTCGGCACGAGCAGCATGGAATACCACTGCTCCACCGCCGTGCTTGTCGGCCCGGCCTGACCGGGCGATTGCGCGAACGGACCGCGCAGAGGGATATTGGCGGCATGGCGTTTCGTTCCTGGCCCGTTTTCTGCCTGGCGCTGTTGGCGCTGGCCTGTGCCATCGGGCGCGCGGACGTGCGCGCGACGCCGGCCCAGCTCACCCCGGCGGAGGTGATGGTCGATCCGGAACTGGCGCGGTCGGACTATGTCGAGCATTGCGCCGGCTGCCATGGGGTGCAGGGCAAATCCGCGCCCGCGCCGCTGCCCGAACTGTTCGGCCGCGTCGGCTGGTTCATGTGCACGCCGCAATCGCGCGCCTATCTGCTGCGCCTGCCCAATATCGCGCACAGCCGGATCAAGGATAACGCGGAACTGGCGGACATGATGAACTACGTGGTCTTCGTGATCGGCGCGGGCAGCGTGCCGCCGGGGACCAGGCCGTTCACGGGCGCGGAAGTGACGCGCGAACGGCCGCTGGTGATGGATTCGGCCTCGCTGACCGCCGAACGCGCCCGCCATGCCGCCGACGCGATCCGCAAGTGCCGGGCGCCGGCCTCGCTCGGCCTGCTCTATCCGGGCGAGACCAAGTGACCCGGGCGCGGGAATGTGGTAAGCAGCGCCGATGATCGCGCCCACCCCCATCGACATCCTGCGCCTGCTGGTGCGCGGCGCGGCAGACGGAATCGATGGCGTGCTGGTGACGCTGGCCGGCATTGAGGGCACGTCTTCGCGCGCGATCGGGACGCAGATGGCGGTGCTGGCCGATGGCCGCCACGCCGGTTCGTTCTCGGGCGGTTGCATCGAGGCCGCGGTGATCGCCGAGGCGCTGGACGTGCTGGCGCGCGGTGAGGGGCGGGTCATCCGCTATGGTTCCGGATCGCCTTATATCGATATCCGCCTGCCTTGCGGCGGGGGCATCGACCTGTTGTTCACGCCCTGCCGCGATGCGCGATCGATCGTGGCCGTGCTGGGGGCGCTGGCCCGACGCGAACCGATGGCGCTCGCGCTCGGCGTCGCGGGGGCCGCGCCTGCCGGGGCCGATGCCCCGGCAGGATGGAGCGGGGACGCGTTCGTGCAGCACTACGTGCCGCCACTGCGGCTGGTGGCGGTGGGGCAGGGCGAAGACCTTGCTGCGCTCGCCCGGCTGGCCATGGCGTTTGGCATCGCGGCGAGCGCCCATGCGCCCGAACGCGATCCGTTCGTGCGGGAGGCCGCCGGAACCATGGCGGTGCATCCGATGGCGTCGCGCACGGCGGAAGTCGCTTTCGCGAGCGATGCGTGGACGGCAATCGTCTTTCTGTTCCATGACCACGATTGGGAAGAGGCTCTGCTGCCGCGCGCGCTGGCCGCGCCGGCCTTCTACCACGGCGCGATCGGCAGCCGGCGGACACACCGCGCGCGGGTGGACATGCTGCGCGCGGCAGGCGTGCCGGAATCGCGGATCGATGCCTTGCGCGGCTCGATCGGCCTGATCCCGTCCACACGCGATCCGGCCACTCTGGCGCTGTCGATCCTGGGCGAGGTGGTGCAGGATTATCAGGCCTGCGCCGGCGGTGTCGAATGGACGACCGCCAGGGCGCAACCAGCCGCCGCCGACCCGACCGCCACGCTGCGTGGCTGATCCGGATTTTGCGGGCATCGCGGTCATCCTGCTGGCGGCAGGACGGGGCACGCGGTTCGGCGGAGCCAAGCTGGACGCGGACCTGGAGGGACAGCCTGTAGCCTTCCATGCCGCCGCCATGCTGGCCGGGCTGCCCTTCGCCCGGCACTTTGCCGTCGTGCGCGGGGATACGCCCGCCCTTGCTCCGCTCGGCTGGGCGACCTTGCCACTCGATCCTCCCCAGGCGCCGCAGTCCCGCTCGCTGGCGATCGGCGTGGCGGCGGCGCGGGCAGCGGGCGCGCGCGCTGTGCTGATTGCGCTGGCGGACATGCCGCTGGTGCCGGCCGCGCACGTCGCGGCGCTGGTTTCGGCGTTCGACGGGGACCGCATCGCCAGCCGCGCGGGAACGCAACCCATGCCGCCCGCGCTGTTCGGCGCGATGCATTTCGACGCGCTGGCGGCCCTGTCCGGGGATCGCGGCGCGGGGGCGCTGCTGGCCGACGCGCCGCATCTGCCGCTGCCGCCGGGGGCGGAGCTGGACGTGGACCGGCCCGAAGACCTTGCGCGCGCCCAGAGTCTTTTGTGGTCCGGCCTTCTGTGACGCGGAGCCCCGTGCTAGTCGGCAGGGCATGACCGCCCGCCTAGAGCCTTTTCACGCCATTGCCGTCAGCCGCATCGCCCACCGCCTGGGCACGGAGGGGCGCTCGATCATCCACATGGAGTTCGGCCAGCCTTCCACCGGCGCGCCCGCCGAAGCGATCGCCGCCGCGCACCATGTGCTTGATACCGATCCCATGGGCTACTGGGAAAGCCCGAAGCTGAAAGCGCGGATCGCCCGGCACTACGGGGAAATCTGCGGTGCGGTGATCGATCCCGAACAGATCGTGTTGACCTGCGGGGCTTCGCCGGGGCTGGTGCTGGCGCTGTCGCTGCTGTTCGATCCCGGCGCGCGCGTCGCCATCGCGCGGCCCGGCTATGTCGCCTATCGCAACAACCTGCGCGCGCTGCACATGGAGCCGGTGGAACTGCCCTGTGGCGAGGCGGAGCGCTATCAGGTGACCGCCGCCGCGCTCGACGCGCTGGACCCGGTCCCCGACGGGCTGATCCTGGCCAGCCCCGCCAATCCCACCGGCACGGTGATCGAACCCGCCGAACTGGCCGCGATCGCCGAGGTCTGCCGCCGCAAGGGCATCCGCGTGATCTCGGACGAGATCTACCACGGCATCACCTATGGCGCGCCGGCGGTGTCGATGCTGGCCGAAGACCGCCAGGCGATCGTGGTCAACAGCTTCTCCAAGTATTTCAGCATGGCCGGCTGGCGGCTGGGCTGGGTGGTGGTGCCCGCCGCGCTGGTGGACCAGGCGCGGGCGCGGATGGGCAACCTGTTCCTGACGCCGCCGGTGCTGGCGCAGCACGCCGGGCTGATCGCGTTCGATTGTCGCGACGAACTCGAAGGCCATGTCGCCACTTATGCGCGCAACCGCGATCTGTTGCTGGCGGCGCTGCCGGGCATGGGGCTGGGCCGCATCGCCCCGCCCGATGGCGCGTTCTACATCTATGCCGATATCGGCCACCTGACCGACGACAGCCTGGCCTTCTGCATCCGCCTGCTGGAGGAAACCGGCGTCGCCACCGCGCCGGGCATCGATTTCGATCCGGTGGAGGGGCACCGCTTCATCCGCATCAGCTTTGCGGTATCGACCGACCGGGTGATCGACGCGATCGAGCGGATGCGACCGTGGTTCGCGGCGCGCACGGCGGAAGCGCGCGCCGTCTCGGCCTGAACGGGGATGGAAAGGCAGCGCATGGGACGCCCACCCCGCTGCGACTAACGTCGCCGTCGGCGACGCAAGTCTCGCTCCCCTCCCGCTTGCGGGAGGGGCTGCCCCTTATTCTCCCCTCCCGCTTGCGGGAGGGGCTGGGGGTGGGCCTTCTGCGCTCCTACGTTCGCAAAACCGACAAGCCCCGATTTTTGCCCGTGACGGCGGCATTACGTGTTGCGGTGCAGCATTGTTTGGCGCACTGTCCCCAACCATGATCAAGGCGGGTCTCCATCACCTCACGCGCTATTCCTACAACAAGCCGGTCATGCTGGGGCCGCAGGTCATCCGCCTGCGACCGGCTCCGCACAGCCGCACGGCGGTGCCCAACTATTCGCTGAAGATCAGCCCGCCCAACCACTTCCTGAACTGGCAGCAGGACCCGCTGGGCAACTGGCAGGCGCGGATCGTGTTTCCCGAACCGGTGGACCATTTCCAGATCGAGGTGGACCTGCTGGCCGAACTGGCGGTGATCAACCCGTTCGACTTCTTCGTCGAGGAATACGCCGAGGAATATCCGTTCGCCTATGCTCCGGCGCTGGCGTCGGACCTTGCCGCCTATTTCGAGACCGAGCCGCAAGGCGCGTTGTTCGCGGCGCTGGCCGATCGGTTCCGGGGCCATCAGGGCCGCACGATCGATTTCCTCGTGGAAATCAACCAGGCGGTCAACCAGACCGTCGGCTATGTGATCCGCATGGAGCCGGGCGTGCAGGCGCCCGAGGAAACGCTGGAGATCGGCACCGGATCGTGCCGCGATTCGGCGTGGTTGCTGGTGCAATTGCTGCGCACGCTGGGTTTCGCCGCGCGGTTCGTCTCGGGCTATTCGATCCAGCTGACGCCCGATGTGGTCGCGGTCGACGGGCCGAAGGGCGTGTCGCAGGACATCTGCGACCTGCACGCCTGGGCGGAAGTCTATGTTCCCGGCGCGGGCTGGATCGGGCTGGACGCCACCTGGGGCCTCTTCGCCGGCGAAGGCCACATCCCGCTGTGCGCCACGCCGCACTACCGCTCCGCCGCGCCGATCGAAGGCGTGGTGATGGAGCCGGTTCATTCGGACTTCCGGTTCGAAATGGAAGTCTCGCGCATCCAGGAAGCGGTGCGGATCACCAAGCCCTTCACCGACGCGCGCTGGGATGCCCTGCTCGCGCTGGGCGACAAGGTGGATGCCGATCTGGCGGCTGGCGACGTGCGGCTCACGATCGGCGGCGAGCCGACCTTCATCGCCGACGACGATTTCGAGGCGCCCGAATGGAACAGCGCGGCGGTCGGTCCGACCAAGGCCGCCTATGCCGACCGGCTGATCCGCCTGCTGCGCGAACGGTTCGCGCCGGGATCGCTGCTCCACCACGGGCAGGGCAAGTGGTATCCTGGCGAAAGCCTGCCGCGCTGGGGCTATGCGATCTACTGGCGCGCCGATGGCGTGCCGATCTGGCGCGATCCGTCGCTGATCGCCGGGGAAAGGCCTGCGCACGAGCATCCGGCCGATGCAGAGGCCGGGGCGCCGCAGCCCGATGCCGCGATGGCCCAGGTTTTCCTGACCACGGCCGCGCGCAATCTGGGGGTGGAGGAGGAGTTCGTCCAGCCGGTCTATGAAGACGCGGTCGAATGGATCGTGAAAGAGGCGGAGCTTCCCGCCAACACCAGTCCCACCGATCCGCAGCTGGACGATCCCGAAGTACGGCAGCGCTTCATGCGCACGTTCCAGCGCGGACTGACCAAGCCGGTGGGCTATGTCCTGCCGGTGCAGCGCTGGCATGCCGCGCCATCGCGGGTGACGCGCTGGCAGAGCGAACGCTGGAAAGTGCGGCGCGGCGCGCTCTATGCGGTGCCGGGCGACAGCGCGCTGGGCTATCGCCTGCCGCTGGGATCGCTGCCGTTCGTGCCGCCGTCCGACTATCCCTATATCCACCCGCGCGACACCGCCGAGCCGCGCGAACCGCTCGCCGATTTCCGCGCGCAAGTGGCGGAGCGCGGGCACCAGGTGCGCGACGCGGCGACACCGCCAGAAGCCGCCGCCGAACAGGCCAGCATCGCCGTGGAAGGTCCGGCGGGGACGGCGCAGCGCCGGATCGAACAGGTCGCGATCGAAGGCGCGGTCCGCACCGCGCTGACGGTGGAGCCGAAGGACGGCTACTTGTCCGTGTTCCTGCCGCCCGTGGAATCGCTGGACGACTATCTCGACCTGATCGCGGCGGTGGAGCAGGTCGCCGAGGAAACGCGCGTGCCGATCCGGATCGAGGGCTATCCACCGCCACCCGATCCGCGCCTGACGGTGCTGAAGATTACCCCCGATCCCGGCGTGATCGAAGTGAACATCCAGCCGGCAAAATCGTGGCGCGAAGCGGTGGACATCACCGAAACGCTGTACGAATGCGCGCGCGAGGTGGGGCTGACGGCGGACAAGTTCATGGTCGATGGCCGCTCCGTCGGCACCGGCGGCGGCAACCACATCGTGCTGGGCGGGTCGACCCTGCTCGATTCGCCGTTCATCCGCCGGCCGGACCTGCTCAAGAGCTTCGTGCTCTACTGGCAGCGCCATCCCGCGCTCAGCTACCTGTTTTCGGGCATGTTCATCGGCCCGACCTGCCAGGCGCCGCGCATCGACGAAGCGAGGCACGATGCGCTCTATGAACTGGAGATCGCGCTGGCGCAGGTGCCCAACCCGAATCACGGGCCGGACCAGCCGCCACCGCCCGCCTGGGTGGTGGACCGCCTGTTCCGCAACCTGCTGGTCGACGTGACGGGCAATACCCACCGCACCGAAATCTGCATCGACAAGCTGTTTTCGCCCGATGGCCCCACCGGCCGGCTCGGCCTGGTCGAGTTCCGCGGGTTCGAGATGCCGCCCGACGCCAAGATGAGCCTGGCGCAGCAATTGCTGTTGCGGGCGCTGGCCGCCTGGTTCTGGAAGCAGCCGCAGGACGGGCCGCTGGTGCGCTGGGGCACGCAGTTGCATGACCGCTTCATGCTGCCGCACTACGTCTGGGCCGATTTCCTCGACGTGCTGGCCGATCTGCGCGGTGCCGGGTACGATTTCGATCCGGTGTGGTTCGAGGCGCAGCGCCAGTTCCGCTTCCCGGTGCACGGCGCGGTCGAGGGCGGCGGCGTGCAGCTTGAAGTGGCGCACGCGCTGGAGCCGTGGAATGTGCTGGGCGAAACCGGCGCGATCGGCGGCACGGTGCGCTATGTCGACAGTTCGACCGAACGCTTGCAGATCCGCGCCAGCGGGCTGGTGCCGGGCCGCCACGTGATCGCCTGCAACGGGCGGCGGCTGCCCCTGCAGCCGACCGGCGTTCCGGGCGAGGCCGTGGCCGGGGTGCGCTACAAGGCGTGGTTCCCCGCCAACTGCCTGCACCCGATGATGCCGGCCCATGCGCCGCTGACGTTCGACATCCTCGATACGTGGAACGGCCGTTCGCTGGGGGGATGCGTCTATCATGTGGCGCATCCGGGCGGGCGCAACTATGATACCGTGCCGGTCAACGGTTATGAGGCGGAAGCCCGGCGCAAGGCGCGCTTCCAGGATCACGGCCATTCGCCGGGCAGTCAGGCCATTCCGGCCGAGGAAGCAGCAGGGGAGTTTCCGATGTCGCTCGATCTCAGGCGTCCCGCGCATCTGATCTGATGGCGCTGGTCGAGAACGCAGCGCCGCCCGCCCCGGCCACCAACCGGTTGCAGGACTATCCGGTCGACGTCGATGCGGGCGACCTGTTTCGCCATGCCTCGGGCGATGTCGCGGAAAAGTGGGTGGCCATGGCCAACGGCCTGTCCTCGCTGGCGGCGGAATCGGGCCTTTCGGTGCAGGAACTGGTCGCGCGCCAGATCCAGGACATGGGCATGAGCTTCCGCATCGCCGGCGATGATGAGGAGCGCGAATGGCCGCTGACGCCGATGCCGCTGCTGATCGGCGCGCAGGAATGGGCGGACGTGGAACGCGGGCTGATCCAGCGCGCGCGGCTGCTCGAACAGCTTGTGGCGGACATTTACGGCCCACAGCGGTTGGTGGACGATGGTTTCCTGCCCGCCGCCGTGATTGCTGGCAGCCGTTATTTCGCGCGCAACATGGTCGGGCTGAAGCCGCGCGCGGATCATTACCTCCATGTCTACGCGGTCGATCTGGCGCGGGGGCCGCGCGGCCAGTGGCGCGTGCTGGGGGACCGGCTGCGGCTGGCCAACGGCATCGGCTATGCGCTGGAGAACCGCCTGGCCCTGTCACGCGGCACCGGCACGCTGCTGTCGGACATCAACGCCCGGCGTGTCGCGCGCTTCTTCGGCGATCTGCGCGCGGGAATTGCCCGCGATTGCCAGCGCGAAAGCCCGCGCATCGCGCTGCTCACGCCCGGCCGGTTCAACCAGAGCTATCCGGAACAGGCCCATCTCGCGCGCTATCTGGGCTTTCCGCTGGTGGAAGGGCGCGATCTGACGGTGATCGACGACCGGCTCTACATCCGCACGATCGCCGGGCCGAAGCGGATCGACGCGGTGTGGCGCTGGATCGACACCAACGCGCTCGATCCGCTGAGCTTCGATGCGCGGTCCACCATCGGCGTGCCCGACATGTTCGATGCCTGGGCTTCGGGCGGGCTGGAAATGACCAACTGGCCGGGCGTGGAATTGCTGGAGGCGCCGGCCTTCGCCGCGTTCATGCCGCGCCTGTGTCGCACCCTTCTGGGCGAGGAACCGCTGCTGCCGAACATCGCGACCTGGTGGTGCGGGCAACCGGTGGAAGCCGATATCGTGCGCGCCCGGTTCGACGAGTTCGTCATCACGCCGGCGTTCGGCCAGCCGGTCGAGGGACTGGAGGACGTGCGCGGCGTGGCCGGGGCAAGCCTTTCCACTTCCGCGCGCGACCTGCTGTTCGATGCGATGCAGCGGCGTCCGATGGACTACTGCGGGCAGGAAATCGTCCATCTTTCCACCACGCCTGCGCTGGTGGGGGATCGGTTCGAGCCGCGCCCGTTCACGCTGCGCGCGTTCGTGGCGCGCGGGCCGGATGGCGAATGGACCGTCATGCCCGGCGGATTCGCGCGGCTGGCCTCATCGGGCGGGCTGCTCACCTCGCTCATGGGCGAAGGCGATCTCTCGGCCGACGTCTGCGTGGTCGATGCGGCGGCGGTGCCGGACTATGGCTCGACCACCCTGGGTGATGCCCCGGCGATCCGGCGTGGCGGCGGCATCCTCGCCAGCCAGGCGGCCGACAACCTGTTCTGGTTCGGCCGCTATTGTGAGCGCGCGGAAATGACGGTGCGGATCGTCCGTTCGATCCTGGGCAGTTCGATCGAGGTCGATGCGGGCGGGGGCATCAACCCCGCCGTGCGCGAAAAGCTCGTGGAGCTGCTGTTCCTGTGGGGCGCGATCCGGGCGAAGGACCAGAAGCTGTCCGCGCACGAGGCCTGCCGCATCGCGCTGGGCGATGGCGGGCTGCCGGGCAGCGTCAGCACGCTGCTGGGGAATATCCGCAGCGTTGGCCTGTCGTTGCGCGACCGGTTCGCGCCCGATTTCTGGCGCATCGCCAGCCGGCCGATGCCCAAGCTGGATTCGCACCGCCCCGGCGCCCTGTTGCGCGTGGCGCGGGAACTGGTGGAACGGTTCGGCGCGCTGGCCGGGCTGGGCGCGGAGGACATGGTGCGCGGGCCGGCCTGGCGCTTCCTCGACATCGGCCGGCGGCTGGAGCGCGCGCTCGCGGTCTGCCGGATGACGCGCCAGCTGGGCGTGCTGCCGGAAGCCGATGCGCTGGGCGCGCTGCTGGACCTGTGCGACAGCCAGATCACCTACCGGTCGCGCTATCTCAGCGTGCCGTTGCGCGATCCGGTGCTGGACCTGTTGCTGCTCGATGCGGAAAATCCGCGGTCGCTGGTGTTCCAGTTGCAGACGCTGGCCGCGCATGTCACCGCCTTGCCGGCGCTTGGCGAGGACAACCTGCCCGAAGCGCCCTTGCGCGAAACGCGCGCCGCGCTTGCGCCGTTCCTCAGCCTGATGATCGATGCCGTCGATGACAGCCTGCTGGGCGAGACGGAACGGCGCCTGCTGACTCTGTCCGAAGCGATTTCCGCGCGATACTTCCTGCAGTTCGAACGGTCCGAACCCGTGGTGCGCAGCAATCTGCTGGTATGATGGTCCGGCGATGATCTACGATGTCCGGCATCTCACCACCGTGCAATACGCGGGCGGCGTGCGTCTGGCGCGCTTCAACCTGCGCCTGAAGCCGGCGTCGTGGCCGGGACAGATCCTGCGCGATTATGCGCTGAACATCGATCCGGCGCCGTCCGCGATCCAGCAGGAAAGCGGGCCGTGGGTGGTCAACCGCGCGCGCCTGTCGATCGATGCGCCGCTGAAGAAGCTGTCGATCGAAGCCCGGTTCCGCGTGGAAGTGGCGCCGCCGTGCTTTTCGCTCGACATGGCGGTCAGCCCCACCGTGGCGCAAGTGCGCGAACGCACGCTGGTGCGGCGCGATCTGTCGTCCACCAGCCCCGCCGGTTATCTCTACGGTTCCACGGTGGCGCAGATTTCGCCCGAGATCGCGGGCTGGGCAACCCGGTTCTTCACCCCCGGAACGCCCACGCTGGCCGCCGGGCGGGCGCTGATGGAAGCGATCCATGGCGAGTTCAAGTACGATGGTAGCGCCACGGTAGCGGATACGCCGCCCGACGTGGCGTTCCGCCTGCGCCGCGGCGTCTGCCAGGACTTCGCCCACATCATGATCGTGGCGGCGCGCGCGCACGGCATTCCCGCGGCCTATGTCAGCGGTTATCTCCGCACGCTGCCGCCGCCGGGCAAACCGAGGCTGGTTGGCGCCGACGCCATGCACGCCTGGGTCAACCTGTGGTGCGGGGACGAATTGGGCTGGGTTGGCTTCGATCCCACCAACGCGATCTTCGCGGGCACCGATCACATCTTCACCGCGATGGGGCGCGACTATGCCGACGTCGCCCCGATCGACGGCGTGTTTCTGGGCGGCGGAAGCCAGAACATGACTGTTGCCGTGGACGTTGTTCCGGTCGATTGAACGGGGTGGGCGCGGGGCCGATCCAGCGGGAGAGTAAACCTTTTGCGCCGGCAAGCGGAATTGCGCGCAGGCAGCGGGTGCAATCCCGGAGCAGCTTCCTATCTTCGCGCGATCGGGCCATGCTGCCCGGAACAGGAGACAGGCGCATGGCGCACCCCACGTTGTTCGAACCGCTTGATATCGGCGGGCTTTCGCTTTCCAACCGCATCGTGATCGCGCCGATGTGCCAGTATTCTGCCGTCGATGGCGAGATGACCGACTGGCACCTCATGCACCTCGGCAATCTTGCCCAATCGGGCGCGGGCGTGCTGACGATCGAGGCGACGGCGGTGTTGCCGGAAGGGCGGATCAGCTATGCCGACGTCGGCCTGTGGGATGACCGGACCGAGGCGGCGATGGCCCGTGTGGTGGAAAGCCTGCGCCGCCATTCGCCGATGCCCATCGCCATCCAGCTGGGGCATGCCGGGCGCAAGGCTTCGACCGACAAGCCGTGGCTGGGCAAGGGCCAGATCGCGCCGGACGCGGACAACGGCTGGCAGACCGAGGCGCCTTCCGCCGTTCCGTTCGCCGCCGGAGAGAACCCGCCGCTGGCGCTCGACCGCGCCGGGATGGACCGCATCCGCGATGCCTTTGCCGAAGCGGCGCGGCGCGCGGCGCGGATCGGTATCGATGCCGTGCAGATTCACGGCGCGCACGGCTATCTGCTGCACCAGTTCCTGTCGCCGCTTTCGAACCGGCGGGACGATGCCTATGGCGGCAGCCTGGAGAACCGGATGCGGTTTCCGCTGGAAGTGTTCGACGCGGTGCGCGCCGCCTTCCCGGCGGAGCGCCCGGTGACGGTCCGCGTATCCGGAACCGACTGGGTGGACGGCGGCTGGGATGCGGAGCAGACCGTCGCCTTCGCGCGCGAACTGGAGCGCCGGGGCGCGGCCGCGATCCACGTCTCCAGCGGCGGCCTTGATCCGCGTCAGGCGATTCCCGTGGCTCCCGGATATCAGGTGCCGCTGGCGCGCGCGGTGAAGCAGGCCGTCTCCATTCCCGTGATCGCGGTCGGGCTCATCACCGGGTTCGAGCAGGCTGAACAGATCGTCGCTTCGGGCGATGCGGACCTCGTCGCGCTGGCGCGCACCATCCTCTACGACCCGCGCTGGCCCTGGCACGCGGCGGCCCATCTTGGCGCCTCGGTCCATGCGGCGGACCAGTATCTTCGCTGCCAGCCGCACCAGTATCGCCATCTCTTCGCGGCGGGCTGAAGCGCTGCCGACGCAAAAGGGCAGGGGCCTGGAGCACGTGGCCCCAGACCCCTGCCCGATGGCTCTACGCCCGCGTCAGAGCGCGATGCTGAGCGAAGCGCGGATCGAATAGTCGACCACGCCCTGCGCCCGTTCAGCCCCCCCGGTCAGGCGCCAGGTGTAGTCCAGGCCGCCCTGCAGGATGCTGACCTTGCCCAGCCAGGCCGACTTCAGGCTGTCCGGCGTCAGCGCGAACTGGTTGCCGTCGGTGAAGTTGGCGAGCGTGGTGCCGAGATGGCCCGAAAGCTGGTTGCGCCGGCCGCCTTCGACTTCGACGGTGAACGGGCGGCCTTCATACGAGCTGGGGCCGCTGCTCCAGCTCGCGACCAGCGTGGTCGTGCCGGTCAGCGCGCTGCTGTTGCGCCCGGCCACCTCCAGGATGATCGGCGCGCTGCCGGTTTCGTCATAGGCGTTTTCGTGCAGGCGATAGTATTCGACGATCGCCTTGGGGCGCAGCTGGAAGTTGCCGCCCACGTCGAAGCCATAGGACGCGCCGCCCGATCCGGTGATCATCCAGCCCTTCCACTTGCCCGCAGCGGTATAATTGAAGCTGGTGCCGCTGACGGCCCCCGTGAACGTGCGCGCGGAGGTTGCCGAAAGGCGGCTCCCCCCCACGCGGGCGAAGGCATAGAACGGCCCCTTGGCCATGCGCCAGAAGGCGCCGACCTCGAGGTTGCTGGTCTTCACCGACTGGTAGCTGCTGGTGTTCACCTTGCCGCTGATCCAGGTAAGTGAAAGGCCGACGTTGCCGATGCCCGTCACGCGTTCAAGCCCGCCGGAAAGGCCGAAGCCGTGGTCGGAGAAGCCCGCGGTGCCGGTCGTCTGCTTGCCGCCGTGGAAATAGATCGGCTCGAACCAGCCGCCCACGTTGCTGATCGTGAACAGCGATGAATCGTCCTGCACGTGCTGCGCGGCAAGGCGGGAGCCGCGTGTCACGAAATCGAACACGCCCCCGGCATAATCGGGCATCAACTGGTTGAACTGCGCTTGCAGCGTGGGCGTGTCGGCCACCTGCAGCAGGTCGGTTTCGAGAGCGGAAGGGGTGCCGCCGGCGGCCGTCAGCGCCTGGGCCTGCGCGATGATCGGGTTGTAGATGGCGCCTTGCGCGGCGGTCAGCCCCAGTTGCGCGGCGGTCTTGCGGGCGATGGTGAGTTGCAGGTTGTTGCCCTGCGTGGCCAGCGTGCCGGCATAGAGGACCGGCAGGGCCAGATTGCTGGCGCTCAGGTTCGAAGCGCCCGTAAGGCCGTTGGACGTCAGCACCGTATACGTGCCTTCCGCCTTGGCGATGGACGTGAGCGAGGCGGTGATCTTAGATCCGCTGGCGAACGTCGCCGTATTGGTGACGAAGGTTGAACTCGTGCCGGTGGTGCCATCGACATAGACGCCCAGCGTGCCGTTCGCGCCCACGTTCAGGGAGTTGACCGCGATGTTGCCGGTCGCGTTGGCGGCGAACAGGCCCGAGTTGACGTTGACCGTTGCCTGCGAACCGCCCGTGACGGTGCCCCGCCAGATCGAACTGTCGTTGAGCGTCAGCGTGGCCGGCTGGTCGTTGAAGATCAGCGTGCCGGTGAAGCGCGAATTGCCGCCCATCGTCATCGTGGCGGTGCCCGTGCCGAAATCGATGTTGCCGATATACTTCGAATCGTCGGCCATGATCACGGTGTCGTTGCCGGCGCCAAGGAACGTGTTGCCGGTGATCTTGCCGGTTTCGACGTCCAGCGTGTCATTGCCGCTGCCGGTGTAGATGTTGCCGGTGATCGCCGCATAGACCGTGGCGGTATCGACGTTGTAGCCCGCCGCGGCCTTGTCGGTCTTTTGCGAGGCCGCATCGGTCGCGTTGAGGTACTGCTTGACGGTGACGCCGCTGGTGTTGGCGGAAAGATCGATCGCCCCGGACTGGCTGCCCTGGTTGGAGGTGATGAAGCCGGTGTTGTTCACCGTCGTCAGCGTGCCCGACAGGTCGCGGACCGCGTAGGCGCTGATGCCCAGCGATGTGCTGGCGGCCTTGACCGTGCCGCTGACGTAAAGCGTGGGAACCGTGGAGCCCTGGTTGATGAGAATGGCGGTGGCGTTGGCATCGTTGGTCGTCGCGGTGACGTTGCCGTTGATGCCGATGCCGCCGGCCAGGTTCACGTTGCCGCCCTTGCCCCCGATCACGATGCCATAGGCGTTGGTCGAGCTGTAATAGGCATTGGCGGTCACGCTGCCGTCCACCGCCACCGAATAGGTGCCATCGTTGCTGGCCACGGTGCCGATCGCGATGTTGTTCGCGCCGCCGATCTGGAGCCCGGGGCTGCTACCATAGGACTGGATCGAACCGGTGGTCTCGGTCGACGTGCTGGAATTGGGAGCCGCGATCAGGACCCCGCCCGCGACGTTTCCGTCCACTTCCACCGCGGCTGCCCCGCTTTGCAGCGCGGTGCGCGAAAGAACCTGCGAGGTGCCGTCGTCGGCGGTGTAGGTGGTGGCTTGCCCCAGGGTGCCGTTGATCTTCAGCGTGCCGCCGATATCGCCGCTGGTGACCAGCGCTTGCGCGCCCTGGCCGATCGCCGTGACGGTTCCGCCCGCGGTGACATTGCCGGTTACCGCGGACGTGCGGATGCCGGCGCTGTTATCGCCCTTTACCGAGATCGTGCCGGTATTGCCGAGATTGCCGTTGAGCGTCGAATCGAGCGCGATGCCGGCGGAATTGAGCCCCTCGACGGAGATCGTGCCGGAGTTGGTGACCGATCCGGTCACCGTGCCGCCCGATAGCACGTGGATGCCGTACCGGTTCGATGCGGCCGCGATGGGGCCATCGGCGATGTTGACGCCGTTGTTGGTGATGAAGGGGGCGGTGTAATTCTCGGTGACGTTGATCGCCCCGGCGTTCGATATCGTGGTGGTGGTGCCGGGGTTGACGGTGATCCCGGTCGCGCCGTTGCCCGCGCCCATGGCGATCGTGCCACCTGAAGCGACGGTAGCGGTATTGGAGGAATCGACCGTCACGGCGCTGCCGTTGACCAGCGTGATCGTGCCGCCGCTGGCGACTGTTACATTGCCGCCTGTCGAGGTGAGAACGGGGGTGGTGCTGTTGCCGCCGACCGTGGTGTCGGCCAGGGCAACCTGTGCGCCGAGCGCGAAGGTCAGCGAACCGAGCGAAACGGCAGCGAAGAAACGGGGCGTGCGGTGACGATGCATGGGGGGACGTGATCCGTGAAATGGGGCCTGCGATCGAATCGCAGGCCCGGTTTTGTGGTGCGACCCGCAAGCTCGACTGATGCCGGCGGTGTTCTCGACAGGGCGGAAACAACGCGACATCGAACTTCGAGGGTAAGGGGCCACGGTGGTTCCGGTGATTAAAACGGCCCAGCCTTTCAAACCCTTCGCGCCGGGGGCGATGAAATATTTCGTTGCGCAACGTCGGTAAATTCGCCGTTCAGGGTTGGACCGCCAGCAAGAGCCGGGCCGTGGGTTCCCGATGACGGAACGGCGCGTGGAGGCGACAGTCGGTGTGACTTTCCTAGGCGATTCCGGAGCGGACGGGGCATTCGCGACCGACCATGCCTCGCTTGCGCCCGACGCTCCCATGCTGTGGTCGGCGTTCGATGACCTGTCGTTGATGGGTGAGGTGGGACGTGGCGTGATCGCCGCGTTTTCCGTGCTGGTCGAACGGCATACCCCCGCGCTTTACCGCGTGGCGATGCGTATGCTGGGCGATGGGCACGAAGCCGAAGACGTGGTGCAGGAATGCTTCGCGCGTCTGTGGCAGCAGGCCCCGCGGTGGCAGTCGAGCGGGGCGGGGCTGGTGGGCTGGCTCCATCGCGTCGCGATGAACCTGTGCTTCGACCGGAAGCGCCGTTTTCGCGTGGTGATCACGCCCGATCTGCCCGAACGCGCCGATCCCATGCCGCTGGCCGACGCCACGATCGAGGCGGATCAGGCGCGGGCGGCGGTTGCAGGGGCCCTGGCGGACCTGCCCGAACGGTATCGGGCCGCGCTTGTGCTGTGCTATTACGAGGGCTTCACAAACGCGCTTGCCGCCGAAGTTCTGGAACTTAACATAAAGGCCATGGAATCGCTTCTGTTCAGGGCTCGGCGTCACTTGCGCGAACTGCTGGAAGCGCGCGACGTGGGCGTTGCCGATCTGCGCGCGCGCGAACCGGTCGTGGCCTATGGCATGGAACTGCGGGCATGAGGCGGGTGATCCCGATCGCGCCCGCCGCGCGCGAAGCGGCGCTGGACCGCGCGCTGGACCAGCTATCCGCGCCGTCTGTTCCCGCTGACCTGATCGCGCGGATCGTGCGGGAAGTGCCGCTGCTGCCTCAGGCTGCCGCGCCACAGGCGGCAGCCACTGGCGTGACGGCGCGGCCAGTGGCGGCGCAGGTTGCGGCGTCGGTTCCGTCCCAGCGGCCACGCCACCCTGTCTGGCGGCGGCTGGCGGCTGGCGGCGGCATCGGAGCGCTGGCTGCCGGAATAGCGGCCGTGGCGATGATAGGGATGGGTGCCGATCCGCAGGGTATTCCGGCGAGCGGAGGCGGCGCTCCGATGGCATTCGCGCCGGCCGTGCCGGACACGGCTGACGGAAAGCCGCCCGCCCTCGCAGCGCCCCGGACGAAACTGGCGGCCGCGGCCACCCCTACGCGCCCCGTGACCGCGCAGACAGCCATGCCGGAGGAGGAGGCGATTCCGGTCGAGGCATCGCCCGCTGTTCCGGTGGAAATGACGCCCGAGGTTCTCGCGTCGGCGGCCGCGGTGCCGAAGGGCGAACTGATCGGCCCTCGCGATGACGACGACGAAAAGACCGGTCCGCAGATACCGTCGCGCGGATTGATGGGGCCGCCCGCGCCGCAGGCTTACGGCTATGTCGGCGCTCTCTCTCCGCCGGGAGGTGGCTCCGCCGCCGTGCCCGGCGCTCCGGCTCAGGAAAATTCCGCGCCCCCGCCCGGACGAGGCCCCGGTGGCCGTCTGCCCGGCGGTGCTGGCGGCGGCCATCCGTTCTGATCGCCGCAGGGCGAAGCGCCCCCTCATTGCATCACCCCTGCCGGAAACAGGACCGCATGCATGGCCGCCGCGGTGAGATCGCGCTTCTGCCAGAATGCCGGGCGGGGGCCGGCTAACGACACGCGCCGCATGCCTTCCAGCCCCGGCGAGGCGCACAGGTTGTCGCTATCCGCCTGAATGCAGGTGACGCTGAGACCACGCAGCAGGCGCAGGGTGCGATGCGGATCGCTGTCGGGCACGTCGTGCAGCCGCAGCCACGCCGGCCCTGCGTGGAAATGGACCGTGGGATCGGGGCGGATCAGCACCACGGACGAAATGCGATGCCGCAGATCGGGCGGAACCGCGCCCAGTCCGGTGTCGAGAATGTCCGCGCCGAACGTGAAGCCGATCAGCGCGACGTGTTCGGCGCCGCTGGCGGACAGCGCCTTGCGAATGCTGTCATCCACCAGTTGATCGACATAGGCCCGGTCCTTGTCGCCCACGAACAGGGAGGGGGTGTCCACCCTCAGCACGGGCACGCCCTGGCGTCGCAGGGCCGTTGCTATGTCGGGCTCGTCGCCCATCGGCAGCAGCCCGGCCGTCCCGGCGAAATAGACGGCGACCGGGCGGCCGGTAACGAATCGCGCGGCGGGTTGAAAGCGCGTCGGATCGCGCAGGAAGCAACCGCCCGCCCCGACCGCCGCCACGGCGACGATGGGGAGGACGGCTGCCCAGCCCAGCAATTTGCGACCCAAAGAGCTATCGGCCATTTGCTCCAGATACCCGCTGCCCTCTATCCCGCGCGTGGGGAAAGCATTAACACGCTGTCATCAACTGTCATGGAACGGGTTTGTGGCTGGACGTATCCTGCTGGTCGAAGATGATCCCCAGATCGGCGATTACATCGCGCGGGGACTGGATGAGGAAGGTTTTACGGTTGATCGCGCCACAACCGGGCGCGATGGTCTTTTCCTGGCCACCGACAGCCAGTTTGACGTGGTGGTGCTGGACCGGATGCTGCCGGGGATGGATGGCCTTTCCGTGCTAAAGGCGCTGCGTGCGGCCGAAGTGCGGACGCCGGTGATCATCCTGTCGGCGCTTGGCAGCACCGACGACCGGATCGCGGGGCTGACGGCGGGCGCGGACGACTACCTTGGCAAACCGTTTTCCTTCGCCGAACTGCTGGCACGCGTGCAGGCGCTGATCCGGCGTGGTGGCGGAACGGCGCAGAAGCCGGCGCAGGAAACGACATTGCGGTGCAGCGATCTCGAACTGGATCGGCTCACCCGGCAGGTGCGCCGGGGAACGCGCAAGATCGCGTTGCAGCCGCGCGAATTCCGCTTGCTGGAGTACATGCTGCTGCACCAGGGCGAGGTGGTGACGCGGACCATGCTGCTGGAGGCGGTGTGGGACTATCACTTCGATCCCGGCACCAACGTCATCGACGTGCATATCAGCCGGCTTCGACGCAAGATCGACGACGGGGAGGATCAGCCGCTGTTCCACACGGTGCGCGGTGCGGGATACCGGCTGGCGCTGGACTGAGCGGACCCGATGTCGGCCCGGCGGCGCCCTTCTCCAACCATGATGCGGCTGGTTGCCGCCGTGTTCGTGCTGCAACTCCTGTCCAGCATGGCGGCGATCTTCTTCCTGCGCACCGAGATGCTCGAGGTGGTGCGCAGCGATCGCGTGCGGCAGGTGACCGATCTGCGCGACGATCTGCTGACCGCCTATTACGACGGCGGCCGCGACGAACTGGCCAATTTCATCAACGCCAAGCGCGGCAGCGCGGCGGACCCCACGGTGTTCATCGCGCTTTCGGGGCACGGGCCGACGATCCTCAACAACCTGTCGCGCGTGCCCTCGATTTCGGTGTCGGCGCAGCCGCACATCGTGCACATCCATCGCGGCCCCAGCCTGCCCGAAACGGAGGGGATGGCGATAGCCAGCAGCCTGCCTGGCGGCGATACGCTGGTCGTCGGCGTGCTCGGCGCGGTCGAGCGGCGCTTCACGCTGGCCTTCGCGGCCGCAATCGGCCTTACCGTCGTCATCGCCGTAGCCCTTGCCACCGTGAGCGCGCTGCTGCTCGGTTTCGTGATCAGCCAGCGCACGCATGAGATCGCCGACACCGCGGCGGAACTGGCTTCCGGCAATTTCGGCGCGCGCCTGTCGACGCGGGATACGGGGGACGGCTTCGATCACCTGCGCCTGCAGATGAACCTGATGGCCGAACGGATCGACGAACTGGTTTCGCAGCTAAGCGCCATTTCCGGCGCGCTGGCGCACGACCTGCGCTCCCCCGTCACCCGGCTGTCGGCGGCGATCGACACGGCTCTGGCGCGCGTTGACGAACCCGGCGCGGCGGACGCGCTGCAGGCGGCGCGGGCGGATGCCGATGCCTTGCGGTCGATGCTGGAAAACGCGCTGGAGATCAGCCGGCTGGAAGGCGGCGCCATCCAGGATCGGCGCGTGCCGCTGGATCTGGCCGCCGTGGCCGAGGATCTGGTCGAACTCTACGAACCGCTGGCGGAACAATCGGGCGTGACGCTGTGTGCCGATGCGCGCAGCGTCACCGTGCCGGCCGATCGCGAATTCCTGTCCCGCGCGCTGGCCAATCTGATCGACAACGCGCTGAAATATGGCGGCTCCACCATCACCGTGGCCACGCGCGCGGCCGAAGGCTGGGGCGAGATCATCGTCAGCGACGATGGCCCCGGCATTCCCGAGCAGGACCGGGCGCGCGTGGTCGAACGGTTCGTGCGGCTCGACAACGCACGCACGCGCACCGGGGGCGGGCTGGGGCTCGCCATGGTCGCCGCCGTCGCGCGGCTCCATGGCGGCGAACTGGTGCTGTCAGGTGAGCGCGGGCTCGTGGCTACCCTGCGGCTCCCGCGCTGAAGGCGCTTCGGGCGGAGTGGCCGGGGCCGGAGCGGCAGCGGTGGCCGACGGGGCGACGCTGACGCGGCCAGTCCGTTCCAGCTTGCCCCAGCCGATCCCCAGCCCCGCCGTCGCCGCGCCCACCGCGCGGATCACCACGCCATACATCAATTGGCGATAGACGAAGCGTTGCGTCAGCAGCAGCAGCGCCGGGAACCGCTTTTCGCGCACGTCGAGGCGATAGGCGATCCAGCCGCACAGCAGGTCCACAGTGGTAAAGCCGATCCAGTAGATGCCCATGCGCAACACGTCGGTCTGCGTCTGGTCCCAGCCGTGCTGCATCACGCGCACGATCGTTCCCACGATCGAGATGCCGAGCGCCAGATCGATCAGCGGCGAAATCAGCGCGAACAGGATCTGGAACAGCCAGGCCTGCGGCATGCCCACGAAGGCAAGGCCGCTGGGGTGCCGCTCGCGCAGGATGGCGCGGTGCTTCCACAGGCACTGGAGCGTGCCAAAAGCCCAGCGGAAACGCTGCTTGCCCAGCGCGCGCAGCGTTTCGGGTGCTTCGGTCCACGCCACCGCGTCCTCGTCGTAGGCGATCTTCCAGCCCTTGCGCTGGATGGCGATGGTCAGGTCCTGGTCCTCGGCCAGCGTGTCTTCGGGATAGCCGCCGATGTCCTCCAGCGCGCTGCGCCGCCAGGCGCCGACCGCGCCGGGCACCACCATGATCGCGTCGAACCGGGTCAGCGCGCGGCGTTCGATGTTCTGCGCGGTGACGTATTCCACGGCCTGCCAGCGCGTGACGATGTTCACCCGGTTGCCGACCTTGGCATTGCCCGCGACCGCGCCGATGTGATCGAGTTCGAACCAGCGCACCAGTTTGCTGATCGTCTGCGGCTCGAACTGCGTATCGGCGTCGAGCGCGACGATGATCTCGCCACTGGCCTGCGCCAGCGCCCGGTTGAGCGCCGAGGCCTTGCCGCCGTTGGCCATGGTCATCAGTCGCACGCGCGGTTCGTTGCCGAATGCGGCCGACACGATCGGGCTGGTGCGGTCCTTCGATCCGTCGTCCGCCACGATCACTTCCATGTGCGGATAGTCGCTGGCGAGAATGCGGTGGACCGACGCCTCGATCACTCGCTCCTCGTTGTAGGCGGGGATGATCACGCTCACCAGCGGGCGATAGGTGGAATCGCGCGACAGGCCCAGGCGGCGTTCGGGGAACAGGGCCAGCGCGGTCATGCTGATCGCCCGCGCCATGCCGAGCGCGATGGCGAAGAAGAAGATCCAGTCCAGACCGTCGATCGCCGCCGCCAGGCTCGAGAAGATCGCCACGTCGGCGCGCACGGCCAGCAGATCCAGCCCGGAAACCTGCGGCATCACGTCGTCGCGGGTCAGGCCGGCCAGCGTCGATACCGGCACGAAGCGGTAGCCTTCGGCCTGCAGCGTGGCGATGATGCGCGGCAGCGCCTTCACCGTTTCCGCCCGGTTGCCGCCGCCATCGTGCAGCAGGATTACGTTGGCGGAACGATCGCCGTTGCCGTTGCGCACGGCATCGAGCGTGCGCTGCACGATCTCGTCGGCGCTGCGGCCCTTGACCCAGTCGCCCGGATCGGCGTGGAGGCCGACGATGGTATAGCCCTGTTGCTGCGCTACCAGTGCCGGCCCCAGTTCGTCGGTCGTGGTCGGTTCGGCATCGCCGAAATAGGGCGCGCGGAACAGGCGGGTGGAACGGCCGGTATAGGCTTCGATCAGGCGCTGCGTGGCGTTGAGCTCCAGCTTGATGCCGGTATCGCTCTCGTCCGCCATGTTCGGATGGGTGTAGCTGTGGTTGCCGATCTCGTTGCCTTCGGCAACAAGGCGGCGCAGCAGCCCCCGGTTGCCCACGCCGTTTTCGCCGATCACGAAGAACGTGCCGGGGACATGGTACTGTTCCAGCACGGAGAGGATTTGCGGCGTCCAGACCGGATCGGGGCCGTCGTCGAAGGTCAGCGCCACCAGCTTGGGCCGGTCGCCGGTGCGGCGCACGACATAGGGTGTGGGCAGCGTCACATACTGTTCGCCAGTGATCAGGTTCGAGCGCGGATCGAACGAAACGGCGCGCTGGCCGGGCGTCGGCGTCGCGTCGATGCGCAGGATTTCGCCATTGTCCTCGACATCGGCATTGGTCGATTCGCTGATGTGGCCAAGGTCGGGCCGCGCGCCGGCCGCACGCCCGGCCCGGGCGCCGGCGTTCCAGCTCTTGAGCGTGTTCCAGAATCCCGGATCTTCCGAGCCCAGCCGCCACAGCGCGACCGAATTGATGCCCATGCGCGAAAGCACCTGCATCTGGTTCCAGCTGGCGGCGGCATCGAGCAGCCACACGTCATGGCGCACGCCGTTGTCGGTATAGGCGAAACCGGGGTTTCCGCTTGCCTTGTCCCAGGTGGGCGTTGCCCCGCTGTCGTGTGCGGAAAGCCAGGCTTCCTCCACCGTGAGGCTGTCGGCATGGCCTTCGTGCCAGTCGTAGGCATAGTTGCCCAGCGCGACGATGATCTTGCTGGCGGCCACGCCTTTCAGCGAATCGGCGAGGTGCGCCGTGAACCAGCCGTTCGAGGCGATCGGGCCGGGTTCTCCACCCTGCCAGTGCTCGTCATAGGCCATGAGCACGACCTTGTCGGCCACTTGCGCGAAGGCGCGCGTGGACCAGGCCGGATCGTCGACCGGCATGGTCACCGATACCACCCGGTGTTTCGGTGCAAGCCGCGCGTGCAAATCGGCCACGAACTGGCGGAGCAGCCCCAGGCTGCCTTCCGGCATGTTCTCGAAATCGACCATCACCCCGCCGTCGCCGGTCTTGTCGAGGAATTGGTCGACGCCCTGCACCAGCGCGGCGCGGCGGGCCGGGTTGGCCAGCGCGCGGGCAGTGCCCGCGCCGTCCCATGTGCCGTTGCTGGCGTTCTGCAGTACCGGAACGACCAGGGGGCGGTGAATCGCGGCGGCGAGGACGCGGCGCATCCGGGCATCGTCGTTGGCATGGAGATTGCCGGCCTGGTCGATCGACATCAGCGTGGGCGCCACCCAGTCGAGCTCGCCGGCGTGGTGCGCCAGCGTATCGGCGCTGTCATCGGTCCACGACGTGTAGAAACCAACAGTCAGCGGCGCGCCGGGCTTGCGCGCGGGCGCGGGATTGTGACCGAACAGGCGCTCGATCCGGTGGGAGAGACGGCTGACCTGCGCCTTCAGGGGCAGCGGTGCGGTGCGTTCGGTCCCGAACGGCAGGGGGGAAGGGGCGCTGACGGTCGCCACGGTCGTCGCGAAAATCGCGCAGACGGCCAGCAGGAGCGCCAGAATCGCGAAGGCGCCGCGGCGCGTCCAGCGGCGGCGGCGGCCAGTCGGATCGAAAAAGATTGGACGTGACACCAGCATTCCCCGGTTCTGGCCTCGCGCCATCTGGCGCGCGGCCGGTGACGGCAAGGCAGTTGGAGAATGTATCGGAACAGGGGACCGTCACGTTGCGATCCATCGACAACTGCCTTGCCGCCGGGCTGTTTTCTAGGCTGGCGCACGCAACGGTGGCGTGAGCAAAACATTACGTTTTGGCCATGGAGGGCCTGTTCCGGATTTCCGAACATCATCAATGGCATTTGAGCACTGTCCCGCCGGCGTCCGTGCGCTTAAACCGGGCGCCAGCAGAAGGTGAGATCATGTTGCAGCCCGTCTATTTCCTGTCCCACGGCGGCGGCCCCTGGCCATGGCTGGAAGGCCCGTTCCGGCGCGATTTCGATTGGCTCGAAGCCTCGCTCAAGGCCCTGCCCGGGCAGTTGCCCGAACCGCCCAAGGCCGTCCTGGCGATTTCCGGGCATTGGGAAGAAGCGGATTTCACCGTTTCCAGCGCCGCGCAGCCGGGGATGGTCTATGACTATTTCGGCTTTCCCGAGCACACCTACCACATCCGCTATCCCGCGCCCGGATCGCCCGCGCTGGCGGAGCGCGTGCGGGAGCTGGCGGCGCAGGCCGGCATCGCGATGAACGCCGATCCGACGCGCGGGTTCGATCATGGCACGTTCTCGATGCTCCAGCCGATCTATCCCGATGCGCAAGTGCCGGTCGTAAGCCTGTCGATGAAGGAAGGGTATGACCCGGCCGCGCATCTGGCGCTGGGGCGCGCGCTCGCCCCGCTGCGCGCGGAGGGCGTGCTGATCATCGGCTCGGGCTTGTCCTATCACAACCTTCGCATGTTCGATGCACGCGCGTCGGCGCCTTCCGCGCAGTTCGACGCCTGGCTGCGCCATGCCCTGATCGACCTGGCGCCGGAGGACCGCGCGCGGGCGCTGGAGCAGTGGGATGCCGCGCCTTCCGCGCGGATCGCCCACCCGCGCGAGGATCACCTGATCCCGCTGATGGTCGCCGTTGGTGCGGCGGGCAGCGATCCGGCCATCTGCATCTATTCGCAGAACGATCTGCGCGGTGGCATCACCGCGTCGGCCTATCGCTTCGGGCAGGACCGCAGCGCCAGCGGGTTCGACCGGCTGGCGGCGTGAGCGGTCAGCGCCCGTCGAGCCGCCGGCCCATCGTCACCACCGCCTGATCCTCGTACCCCAGCGCGGCATAGAAGGCGCGGGTGGGCAGGTTGTCGGTGCGGACCATGAACATGATCTTGGGGCAATCGCGCGCCTGCAGCCAGGCTTCGGCGGCCGTCATGAGGCTTCGGCCGATGCCCTGCTGCTGCCGACCGGGCACGACGCCCAGATAGTAGACCCAGCCCCGGTGCCCGTCGAACCCGACCATGACCGCACCGGCGAGCGTATCCCCGCCGTCCTCGGCCACCAGCACCGTCGACGCCTCGTTTTCCAGCGCCAGTCGGTAATCCGCCTCGGGATCGTTCCACGGACGCGTCAGGCCGGCGGCGCGCCACAGCGCGATCACCGGATCGCGATCCTCGGTCGTGGCTTCGCGCAGCGTTATCGGCATAAGCCGATCATTCCCACTCGATCGTGCCGGGCGGCTTGCTGGTGTAGTCATAGACCACGCGGTTGATGCCCTTCACTTCGTTGACGATGCGCGTCGCCACGCGGCTGAGGAAGGCGGCATCGAACGGGTAGATGTCCGCGGTCATGCCGTCGGTGGAGGTCACCGCGCGCAGCCCGCAGACGCTGTCGTAGGTGCGGAAATCGCCCATCACGCCCACGGTCTTGACCGGCAGCAGCACCGCGAAGGCCTGCCAGATCGCGTCATAGAGGCCGGCGTTGCGGATTTCCTCGAGGTAGATCGCATCGGCCTTGCGCAGGATGTCGCAACGGTCGCGCGTCACTTCGCCGGGGATGCGGATGGCCAGGCCCGGGCCGGGGAACGGATGGCGGCCCACGAAGATCTCGGGCAGGCCCAGTTCGCGGCCCAGCGCGCGGACTTCGTCCTTGAACAGCTCCCGCAAGGGTTCGACCAGCTGCATGTTCATGCGTTCGGGCAGGCCGCCCACGTTGTGGTGGCTCTTGATCGTCACCGAAGGACCGCCGGTGAAGCTGACGCTTTCGATCACGTCGGGATAGAGCGTGCCCTGCGCCAGGAAATCGGCGCCACCGACTTTCTTCGCCTCGGCCTCGAACACGTCGATGAAGGTCTTGCCGATGAACTTGCGCTTGGCCTCGGGGTCGGTCACGCCTTCGAGCCCCTTGAGGAACAGCGTGGAGGCATCCACGTGGACCAGCGGGATGTGATAGGCGTTGCGGAACAGGCTCACGACCTGTTCGGCCTCGCCCAGCCGCATCAGGCCGTGGTCGACGAACACGCAGGTAAGCTGATCGCCGATCGCCTCGTGGATCAGCACGGCGGCCACCGCCGAATCGACGCCGCCGGAAAGGCCGCAGATCACCCGGGCATCGCCCACCTGTTCGCGGATTTCGGCGATCTTGGTCTTGCGGAATTCCGCCATGGTCCAGTCGCCGGCGCAGCCGCAGACGTGGCGCACGAAATTGGCGATCAGCTTGCCGCCATCGGGCGTGTGGACCACTTCGGGGTGGAATTGCGTGCCGTAGTACTTCTTCTCGTCGTTGGCGATCACCGCGAAGGGCGCGCCGTCCGATACGGCGACGATGCGGAAGCCGGGCGCGAACTGCGTCACCTTGTCGCCATGGCTCATCCACACCTGATGGCGCTCGCCCGTCTGCCACAGCCCGTCGAACAGCACGCAGGGTTCTGTCACGGTCAGGAAGGCGCGGCCGAATTCGCCGGAATCACCGGGCTCCACCGTGCCGCCGAGCTGGTGGCTCATGACCTGCTGGCCATAGCAGATGCCCAGGATCGGCAAGCCGCTGTCGAACAGCACCTGCGGCGCGCGGGGGGAGCCATCGGCGGGCACGCTGGCGGGCGATCCCGAAAGGATGATGCCCTTGGGCTTCATCCGCTGGAACGCGGCTTCGGCCTGCGTGAAAGGCGCGATTTCGGAATAGACCCCGGCTTCGCGCACGCGCCGGGCGATCAGCTGCGTGACCTGGCTGCCGAAATCGACGATGAGGATGGATTCGGAAGGCTCGATGCTCATGGCAGGCCGATAAGGGGAGGGCCGGTTTCTGTCCAGCCGTCGCGTCCCTCAAAGCGATTGTTCGCGATTATTACAGTTGCGTTACATGCAATCATGGGTGCTTGCTTCGCACTTGCAGCATACGTCAATTGGCGTATTGCGCGCCTCGGTTCGAAAAAGCTCCAGCCCACCCTGCCGGCGCTTCCTCGAAACCGAGAGGATGTCTGCGAAGGTACACCATAACAGGAGGTATACCATGCGCAGCTTTGCGACTTACGCGCTGCCGATCATCCTTGCCGCTGGCCTCAGCGGAATGATGTTCACCGTCACGCTCGCCTGAGCCCACGGCACAGCCAACACAGCGCTACCGACAAAAGCGGCTGCCCCGGTGGGGCGGCCGTTTTGTTTGTGCGCGATTCGTTTGAGGGGCAAGCGCCGGCCTTTGCCGTCAATGCTTGACGAAACCGCCCGCACGCGGACACCAGCGGGGTGTGACCGTCACCCGCTTCGCCCCCAGCCCCAACGGCCCGCTCCACCTGGGGCATGCCTATGCCGCGATCGTCGCGCAGGATCGCGCGGCGCGGGATCAGGGCGCGTTCCTGCTGCGCATCGAGGATATCGACGGCGCGCGCAGCCGCCCGGAACTGGCGGCGGCGTTTCGCGCCGACCTTGCCTGGCTGGGACTGGCGTGGCGCGAAGTCCTGCCCCAGTCGCAGCGCATCGCCACCTATGCCGCCGCGGCCGACACGCTGCGCGCGGCGGGGCTGCTCTATCCCTGTCGCTGCACGCGCGCCGAAATCGCCGCCCGGGCGACAAAGCAGGGTCCGGATGGCCCGGTCTATCCCGGCACATGCAGGCCGGGAACAGGACGGAAGCATCCGGTCGAACCCGGACCTGATGTGGCCTGGCGGCTCGACATGGAGCGCGCCATGGCCGCCGCCGGCGACCTCGCCTGGCTGGACGAGCGGCGCGGGCCGCAGCAGGCGCGGCCCGGCGCGTTCGGCGATGTGGTGCTGTGGCGCAAGGATGCGCCGGCAAGCTACCATCTTGCCGCGACGGTGGACGATGCGGCCGACGGGATCACCGTGGTCACGCGCGGGGCGGACCTGTTCGCGGCGACTCACGTCCACCGGCTGTTGCAGGCCTTGCTCGGTCTTCCCGTGCCGGTGTGGCATCACCACCCCGTGCTGGTGGAAGCGGACGGGCGCAAGCTGGCCAAGCGGCGGGGGGCGCCCTCGCTCACGGACCGCCGGCTTTCGGGGGAGGATGGCATCGCGCTGACCGCCGATCTGCGCGCTGCCCTTTTTGACACTGGTATTTCACTCTCCGAATACGTAAACCAAGCGCCATGAAGTATGTCCTGATCCCGCTGCTGATCGTGCTGATGGCCATGGCGGTCATCTCGCTGGTGCGCGGCATCATCGCCTTCCTGAAGTCCACGCGCGAGGATCTGGAGCGCGGCGACCAGCAAGGCGCGACCGAAATGCAGCTCCTGCAGAACAAGATGATGTTCAACCGCATCAAGTATCAGGGGCTGGCGGTTCTGGTCGTGGTGATCCTGCTCGCCGCTTCGCGCTGATCCCGTCACGAAGCCGCCGGCAACGGATTTGCAGCGATGGTGAAACTCAACAAGATCTACACCCGCACGGGCGATTACGGCACCACGGGGCTGGTCGATGGGTCGCGCCGCGCCAAGCACGATCCGCGCATGATCGCGATCGGCGAAGTGGACGAGGCGAACAGCGCCATCGGCCTTGCCGCCGTGGCCGCGCCGGAGGCAACCGCGCGCGACCTGCATCGCATCCAGAACGACCTGTTCGATCTCGGCGCCGATCTGGCTACGCCGGGCGAGGACTTCACCCCGTCGGAAATGGTCCTGCGCATCGTGCCCGCGCAGGTGGCGTGGCTGGAACAGGCGATCGACCTGCTGAACGAGGGCCTGCCGCCGCTGACCAGCTTCATCCTGCCCGGCGGAAGCGAAGCCGCGGCACGGGTCCATCTGGCCCGCGCGATCGCGCGGCGCGCGGAGCGGGCCGGGGTGGCGCTGGCGGCGGAAGAGCCGGTCAACCCGGCCGCGCTGGCCTATCTCAACCGCCTGTCGGACTATCTGTTCGTGCTGGCCCGCGCGCTCAACGCCGGCGCCGACCCGCTGTGGGTGCCGGGCGCGAACCGGTCATAGCCCGGTTGCCATGAGCGTTGCCATGCTGCGGGTGCGAAGCTAGGGACAGGACCCGTTACTGGCGCGGTCGAGGTTTGAAGCAAAATGGCCTGGTGCAAGGAGAGAGGGCGCAGGAATATGTCGATATTTCAAGCCGTCTCGACGCCGCAACAGGCCATTTTGGTCAAATCCCTGCGGGACGTCCAAATGGCTTCCATCTCGAACCGAAAGGCGCTTGCAAAGGCAACCAGTCTTAGCCGCGCGCCTTTCGGCCCGATATGCTCGCCATTTGGACGCCTCGACCGCGCCAGTAGCGGGTCCTGTCCCTAGGGCGCATTCCATCGGCTATGGAGAAGGCAGCCATGCAGAAAGTCGCGGTGATCGGTGCGGGGCAGATGGGCTCCGGCATTACCCAGGTGGTCGCGCAGGCCGGCATTCCGGTGCTGTTGTCGGACGTGGACCTCGCGCTCGCCGAAAAGGCGAAGGACCGTATCGCCAAGGCGCTGGCCCGGCTGGTGGAAAAGGAAAAGATCACCGCCGCCGCCGCGGACGCCGCCGTCGCGCTGATCACGCCGGTGGCGGATTATGCCCCCATGGCCGATGCGGAACTGATCATCGAGGCCGCGACCGAGCGTGAGGAGATCAAGCGCCGCATTTTCGAAAGCGCCGGCAAAGTGCTCGCCGCGAACGCCATCATGGCGAGCAACACCAGCTCGATCCCGATCACGCGCATGGCCGCCGCGTCGCCTGATCCGGCGCGCTTCGTTGGTCTGCACTTCTTCAACCCGGTGCCGGTCATGCAGTTGATCGAGGTGATTCCGGGGCTGGCGACGTCCGCCGATACGGTGACGCGGATGCGCGCCTTCGCCGAAACGCTGGGCAAGCAGGTCGTGCAGTCGGAGGACGAGGCGGGCTTCGTCGTCAACCGCATCCTGGTGCCGATGCTGAACGAGGCGGCGTTCGTGCTGGGCGCGGGCACGGCTTCGGTCGCGGATATCGACAAGGGTTGCCGGCTGGGGCTGAATCACCCGATGGGGCCTTTGCAGCTGGCGGATTTCATTGGCCTCGATACCTGCCTGGAAATCTGCCGCGTGCTGTTCCATTCGACCGGCGATCCCAAGTACCGCCCCGCCCCACTGCTGGTGAAATACGTCGAGGCCGGCTGGCTCGGCCGCAAGACCGGACGCGGATTCTACGACTATGCGGGCGCGGAACCCGTGCCGACTCGCTGACCCGCCATGCAGACGATCCTGCTGCTGTCGCTGTCCAACCTGTTCATGACGACGGCATGGTACTGGCACCTGCGCGGCGGCCCGCAAGTGGCCGAGGCGCGGCCGGTGGTGATGGTCATCGCGATTTCGTGGGGGCTGGCGCTGGTTGAATATTCGCTTGCCGTGCCGGCCAACCGCATCGGCTATGCCCATGGCTGGAGCGCGGGGCAGCTCAAGGTGGTGCAGGAGGCGATCGCGCTGGTGGTGTTCGGCCTGTTCATGGTGTTCGTGCTGGGCGAACCGCTGCACTGGCGCCATTTCGCCGCCTTCGCCTGCCTGATGGGGGCGGTGGGCTTCCTGTTCGTCGGGAAGTAGCCGTCAGGCGGCGCGCAGCCCGGTCAGCCCTTTGGCGCCCCGGTCCTGCGCGGAAAGGCCATCGAACACCGCATCGATGATCCGCGCGAGCTTTTCCTCGCTCAGCCGCTCCATCAGCATGATCATGGTGGGGATCGAGCAATAGGGCGCGACCATCTGGTTCACCAGGCTGATGGTTTCGTCCACGCCCAGTCCGGGGAAAAAGCCTTCGCCCATCGCCTCTCCGATGATCACGCCCAGATAGTGATCGGCCAGATCGACATAGCTGCGCACTTGCTCGAAGTGTTCCTCGCCGATCTCCACATACATGCGGAAGGCGGTGGGATCGGCATCATACCCCTTGCGCATCGACACGAAGCGCCGCGCGAAGAATTCGTACATCTTGCGTCGGGGCGGAAGATCGCTGGCAAGCACTTCTTCCATGATGGCGACCTTGGGGCGGAACCAGAATTCGGCCACCGCCTCCATCAGCGCGTCCTTGCCGTCGAAGTAGCGGCCCAGCACGGCGGGGGATATTCCGGCGCGCGCGGCCAGTTCGTGCATCGTCAGCCCCGATCCGCCCCGCTCCTCGATGATGGCGCGGGCAAGGGTGACAAGGCGTTCGCGCTGGTCGTCGGCGTTTCCTGAGGCACTGGCCATCGCTTTGGATTCCTCCCGGCGTTTCTTTATCCGATTCTAGGGACGCGCCCCACCGGTTTCAATTGCGCGCAAAAACGAATCGCTCCGCATTGCGGAATGCCTTCATCGCGTCATCGCGATCGGCTAAGGCGCTGCATCGTTTCAACAGAGACAATCAGGTTCGGGTCCCATGACGTATGTTCTGCGCGGTGCGGTCGCACTGACCGTTTCCGTATTGCTTTCCGCCTGTGCCGGTCCGATCGCTTCGACCGGTCCGGGCGCGGGCAGCCCCGCCGTGACCGAAGCCGGCCCGGTCGAAGTGGGCATCATCGCGTTCAACGATTTCCACGGCAGCCTCGAACCGCCGCGCCAGTCCGTGCTGGCGCCAGACGGCAAGGGCGGAACGATGCAGGTTCCCGCTGGCGGCGCGGCGTGGTTCGCCTCGGCTCTGGAATCGATCCGCTCGAAATATCCGAACCATCTGACGGTTTCGGCCGGCGACATGATCTCGGCCTCGCAACTAGCCTCCTCGCTCTATCTCGACGAGCCGACGATCGGCGTGATGAACCGCATCGGCGTCGATTTCAACGCGGTGGGCAACCACGAATTCGATCGCGGCACCCGCGAACTGCGGCGGATGCAGGACGGGGGCTGCGAGAAGTTCACGGCCAAGCAGCCCTGCCAGCTCGAACCGTTCACCGGCGCCACATTCCGCTATCTCGCGGCAAGCACGAAGGATGCCAGCGGCAAGACGCTGTTTCCCGCCACGGGCATCAAGAGCTTCGGCGAAGGCAGCCGCAAGGTGACGATCGGCGTGATCGGCCTGACGTTGAAGGGCACGGTCGATCTTGTCAGCCCTGAAGGCATCAGGGGTTACACGTTCGCCGACGAGGCGGACACGATCAACGCGGCGGTTCCGCAGCTCAAGGCGCAGGGGGCGGACGCCATCGTCGTGCTGATCCACGAAGGCGGCAAGACCAAGGGCACGCCCGATCCCAATGGCTGCAATGATCTGGTGGGCGATATCAAGCCGATCCTCGACCGGCTGGACACCCGCGTCGACCTCGTCGTTTCCGGGCACACCCATTGGGAATACGTGTGCGATTACGGCAAGATCAACCCGGCCAAACCGATCCTGCTCACCAGCGCGGGCGTCTATGGCAAGGAAGTGACCGACATTACGCTGGAGATCGATCCGGTGCGGCACCAGGTCGTGTCGAAGAAGGCGCACAACGTCATCGTGCAGTCGATCCCCTATACCTCGGCCACCGGCTTGCGCGAAAATACCACGCTCTATCCGCAGTTCCAGCCGCGGGCCGACATTCTCGAATACGTGAAGCGCTACGTCGATGCGTCCAAGGCCTTCACCACGCGCCCGATCGGCAAGCTCTCCGGCCCGGCGACGCGCGGCGACGGCGCCGAAAGCGCGTTCGGTGGCACGCTGGGCAACCTGATCGCCGACGCCCAGCTCGCCGCCACGCGATCCGCCGGTGCGCAGATCGCCTTCATGAACCCGTTCGGCCTGCGCGCGCCGATCGTGCCGGGCGCCGATGGAACGGTCACGTTCGGCGATCTCTATCAGACGCAGCCGTTCGGCAACGAGGTGGTTACCGAGACGATGACCGGCGCGGAGATCAAGGCGACGCTGGAACAGGGCTTCGACACCAACGGGCCGGAGCAGGTGCTCTCGCCCTCGGCCGGGTTCAGCTTCCGCTTCGACCGCAGCCGGCCGATCGGCGATCGCATCGTGGCGATGACGTTCAACGGCAAGCCGCTGGACCTGAAGGCCCGCTATCGCGTCACCGTGAACGGCTTCCTGGCGTTGGGTGGCGACACCTTCTCGGGCTTCGTCGGCAAGCCCGATGCGGTGACCGGTCCCACGGACATGGAGGCGCTGGAGAGCTGGGTGAAAGCGGTGCCCTTGCGCACGGTGCCGGCGGAAGTCCGCGCGGCGCCCGTCGGGCGCTGACCGGCGGCGTCAGTCGTCCAGGTTGCCGAAATCGGTCAGCCCCTTTGCGGGGTGGCGCGGCGTGACGCTGCGGTAGAAGGCCGCCACCTTCTCCATGTCGGCGCGGTAATCGCCGGTGGGCCAGATCTCCGGACCCAGCCCGCCGGTCTTGGTGCCATAGTCCATCAGGCCGCACACCAGCGGAACACCCGCGCCCAGCGCGATGTGATAGAAGCCCGTGCGCCATTGCCGCACCGCGCCGCGCGTGCCTTCGGGGGCGATCGTCAGCATGAATTCGTCGCGTGCGGCGAATTCGTCGATCATCGCCTGGACCATGTTGTTGCGGGATGACCGGTCGATGGCCACGCCGCCCATGTCGCGCATGAAGCCGCCCAGCGGCCAGCGGAACAGGCTGCGTTTGCCCATGAAATGCGCCCGGATGCCCAGGGCGTCGACAAGGCCCAGAAAATAGACGAAATCCCAGTTAGACGTGTGCGGCGCCGCGATGATCACGCAACGCCGGCTGGCGGGCGGAGTGCCCACGGCCTTCCAGCCCTGGCGGCGATAGAACCACAGCAGCACGCGCCGCACGATCCGTGAAAGGCGGCCCGGCCGCCGGTCCCGCACCCTGTTGTCTGGCATGTCCTCTCCCCCGATGCGGTTTCCTATCGCGGGAAAGGGGGCGTGTCGAAGAAAGATGCGGTCGACGCGCAGGGACGGTCTGCTGCTTGACGATAATGAGCATGGCTATTATCGGCATGGCGTGCAAAATAACATTGCCTTCCTCTCCACCGATGTCGGGCGTCTCTTCCGCAAGCGTTTCGACGTTGTCAGCCGTGATCTGGGCGTAACGGGGCCGCAATGGCGCGTGCTCGCCGCGCTGAAGCGCACGCCCGGAATCAACCAGGGCGCCCTGGCGCAGTGGCTGGAGGTGGAGGCGATCACGGCCGGACGGATGATCGACCGGCTGGAAAAGGCGGGGCTGGTGGAGCGCCGGCCTGATCCGGCAGACCGCCGCGCCTGGCGCTTGTTCCTGACCGATGCAGCCGCGCCGTTGCTCGATGACCTGGCCCTGTTCGCGCAAGGCGTGTTCGCCGAAGCGCTGACGGGCTTTTCGCAGGATGAACAGGACATGCTGGTGCGCTTGCTCGAACGTGTTCGGGCCAACCTCGCGGAGGATAGCGCCCCGGCTGCAAGGGTGAGCCATGGCTGAAGCCGATCCCTTTCCGGGCAAGCCCGGCGAAAGCGACGTAGAATCGCGACAGGAAGCGATGGCTTCCGCCGCCCGCCATACCGCGCGAACCCGGCTCAAGCGGGTGAGGATCGTGCTGTTGACCGTGGTGCCGGCGCTGATCGTCGCCGGTGGCCTGTGGTACTGGTTCGGCAACGCCGGTTCGGTCGAAACCGACAATGCCTACGTCAAGCAGGACGTCGTTTCGATCGCCGGGGAGGTGACCGGCCTCATCACCTCGGTCCGGGTGCGCGACAACCAGGACGTGAAGGCGGGCGATATCCTTTTTACCATCGATACCTCGCCCTACGAGGTCGCGATCCGGCAGGCGGATGCGCAGATCGCCACGGCACAGGCGCACGTTACCGCGCTGCAGGCGGACGTCGGCGCCAACGCCGCCGATCTGGGCGCGGCGCGCGATGACCTTGCTCTGGCGCAGGCGAACTACAATCGCGCCAAGGCGCTGATGGACCGGGGCTTCAACACGCGCGCCAACATGGACGCGGCGGAGCACGCGGTTGCCACCGCGCGGGACAAGCTGGTCGCGATCGAGGCCGAAGTGGCCAAGGCGCGCGCGCAACTGGCGGATGGCGCGCAGGTGCCCGGCGTCAACCCGGCGATCGCCGCCGCGCAGGCGTCGCACGCCAAGGCCGCGCTCGATCTGCGGCGCACGGTGGTCCGCGCGCCCGCCGATGGCCGGATCACGCAGGTTTCGCGCTTGCAGATCGGGCAGATGGTGTTCCCCGGCGTGCCGATGCTCAGCCTGGTGCGGGCCGATGGCGCGCGGGTGGAAGCGAATTTCAAGGAAACCGATCTCGATCGTATGCGGCCGGGGCAGCCGGCGGAAATCCGGCTGGATGCCTATCCCAAGCTGCGGCTGAAGGGCCATGTCGACAGCATCGGCGCGGGCACCGGGTCGGAGTTCTCGGTCCTGCCCGCGCAGAACGCCACCGGCAACTGGGTCAAGGTGATCCAGCGCGTGCCGGTGCGCATCGCCATCGATGAAAGATCGCCCCGGCCGCTCATCGCCGGATTGAGCGCGGTGGTGTCGGTCAACGTCGGCAAACGCTGATGGCAGCGGCGGCGCCGTCCGGACCCCGGCGGGAGGAGCTGCCGCCGCTGGTAGTCAAGCATCGCGGGCCGCTGCTGTTCGCGGTCATGGCCGCGATGGTCATGCAGATGCTCGACACCACGATCGCCAACGTCGCGCTGCCGCACATGCAGGCCTCGCTTTCGGCGACGCAGGAAACGATCAGCTGGGTACTGACCAGCTACGTGCTGGCCTCCGCCGTCACGCTGCCGCTGGCCGGATGGCTGGTCGACACGATCGGCATCCGCCGGGTGTTTATTTCCTCGGTGGTGATGTTCACGGCGGCTTCGATACTGTGCGGGCTGGCGCAGAGCCTGGAACAGATCGTGTTCTTCCGGGTGTTGCAAGGGCTGGGCGGCGCGTTCCTGTCGCCGCTGGCGCAAACGATCATGCTCGATACCAGCACGCCGGCGGAACGGCCGCGCATGATGGGCATCTTCACGCAAGGCGTGATGCTGGGGCCGATCGCCGGCCCGGTGCTGGGCGGCTACATCACCGAGAATGTCAGCTGGCGCTGGGTGTTCTTCATCAACGTGCCGATCGGCATCTGCGCGGTGATCGCGCTGCTGGCTCTGCTGCCGCAGACGCCGCGCCGGGAACGGCGTTTCGACGTGTTCGGCTGGGTCCTGATCGCGCTGGCAGTCTCGACGCTGCAACTGATGCTGGATCGCGGCGCGCAGAAGGACTGGTTCGGATCGGGCGAGATCGTGGCCTATGCCGTGATCGCTGCGGTGGCCTTCTGGATGGCGATCGTCCATCTGGTGACAGCGGACCATCCGCTGTTCCCGACCGCGCTGTTCCGCGATGGCAACTACGTCGCCAGTCTGGGGCTCTACTTCCTGGTCGGCATGGTGATGATGGCGGTGCTGGCGCTGCTGCCCGGGCTGTTGCAGGGGATATACGGTTTTCCCGCGATCGACGCGGGCTGGCTGCTGGCACCGCGCGGCCTGGGCATGCTGCTGTCGATCACCCTGTTCGGCCGGTTCATCAACCGGTTCGATCCGCGCATTTCGCTGGCCATCGGGCTGTTTCTGGCGGGCTGGTCGCTGTGGCTGATGGCGGGCTGGACGCCGAACATGCCGATGCGGCCGATCTTCCTGACGGGGATGTTGCAGGGGCTGGGCCTCAGCTTCACGTTCATTCCGATGAACCTGATCGCTTTCGCCACGCTGCCGCCGCAGTTGCGCGCGGATGCCGCGGGGATGACCAACCTGTTCCGCAACATCGGATCGTCGATCGGGATCGCGGTCTGCACGGTGCTGCTGGCGCGCAACATCCAGATCAACCACGCGGAGCTGGGCGCGCGGCTGACCGCGATGAGCGTGCCGTTCGACATCAACCGCCTGGATACGTTCGGGCCGGTCGGCGATGCCGCGCTGGGCGTGGCCGACGGGCTGGTCAACCAGCAGGCGGCGATGATCAGCTATCTCAACGATTTCCTGATGATGGCCATCGCGTGCTGGTCGGCGATCCCGGTCCTGTTCTTCCTGCGCGCGGGCAAGCCGGCCCCCGGCGCGCCGCCGCCCGACGCCGACATGGGGCATTGAGCCACGGCGTTACGCGCCGGACCGTTCGTCGGCATCGGGCCAGCGCGTCAACCGGGGCGTGCTCCGTCGCACGAACAACAGCGGCAGCTTGACCAGCATCAGCGACTTGTGGATCGCATAGTCCGTCCAGCGCTCGCGCCAGCGCGTGGCCGTGCCGCCATGGCGCGCCAGCCAGTCGCGATAGGGTATCCAGTGGTCCGGTTCGTCCTTTTCGACCACGCGAAAGATCCGCGTCATTGCGCGGTCGGAAAGGACCTGGCGGTTGCGCAGCAGCACCTCCACCTGGCGCATCCCGCGCTGTTCGGTCAGCATGATCACCCGGCAGAGCTGCGCGAAGGCGCGCCGGTCGGCCGCAATCATGGCGGTGTCGAGCGCGTCGATCGGGCAGCCGAACACGCGTTCGATGAACCGGTCGATGTGGCCGCACGACCGACCGACCGCCAGCGGCATGCGGCCCTGCAAATCGAACCAGCGCCGGAACATGACATAGTGTTTGCGTTCGTCCGCGCGGTGTTTCTCTATCGCGTCAATGAAGGCCGGATCGTCCGGGCATTGCACGCGCACCGCTTCCAGCACCCGGTCGAGCGCGGTGTAGCCGCGATGTTCGTTGTAGAGGTAGATCGACGCCAGCACGTCCAGGAAGCGCGCACGAAAAGCGTGGGTGATGGCGTGGATCATGCAGACCAATGTCGCACGGAGCAGCCGGTTCCACCAGTTGCCGATAGGACAGATTGTCCCAGGGGCTTACGCCGCTCTTGAAGGGCTCTATATGCGATGTGGCCGAAGCATGGTCCAACCGTGCCGACCGCGCGACGCGGATGTCGCGCCGAACAAGATAAACAATAAGATAAACGAGGCAGGAAGCACGGACGATGGCCGAAAACGACAAGTTTCGCTGGATTCTCAAATCCGGCTGGGAAGGGCGTTGCCCCCGCTGCGGCAAGGGGCACATGTTCAAGGGCTGGCTGAAGCTGGCGGACCGCTGCGAAAGCTGCGGGCTGGATTACAGCTTCGCCAACACGGACGATGGCCCGGCCTTCTTCGCGTTGTGCATCACCGCGTTTCCGTTGACGTTCCTGGTCGTGTGGGTGCAAGTCGCCTACGATCCGCCGTGGTGGGTCCACGTGCTGACCTCGGTGCCGGTCCTCGCCATCGGCTGCCTTGCCACGTTGCGCCCGTTCAAGGGCTGGCTGGCCGCCTCCCAATACGTGAACAAGGCGGTGGAAGCGGGCACCGAGGGCCTGTGGGCAAAGCTCAACGCGCGCGAGCGCGAGGAACGCGGCGAATAGGCCTCAGGCCTTGCGGTAGTCGGCGATGATCTCGCCGGCGGCAGCGAGCTCCGCTTCATGGCCCGCCTCGCGCCAGGTTTCGGCCAGCGCCTGCCGTTCCCAGTCCCGCATGGCGGGATGCGCCAGCACCTGATCGACCCAGGCCTGCCCTCGGCCGACGTCAAGGCCATAGGTCCGCACGCGGAAGGCGACCGGCGCGAAGAAGGCGTCCGCCGCACTGAAAGCCTCGCCCGCCAGCCACGGGCCGCCGAAGCGGTCGAGCCCCTGCGTGAAGATCTCGGCCACCCGCGCCACGTCGCGCAGCAGCGCCGCCGACATCGGGCGCGGCTTTACCCGCACGCCCACGTTCATCGTGCAATCGTTGCGCAGCGCGCTGAAGCCGCCGTGCATTTCCGCGACGATGCCCTGGGCAAAGGCGCGCGCCGCCTCATCCGCCGGCCACACGCCGGGGTGGCGGTCCGCCAGGTACAGCGCGATGCCCAGCGAATCCCACACCGTGCGTTCGCCGTCGATCAATACCGGCACCTGGCCCGTCGGCGAAAAGGCCCGGAACTCGTCGTAATTGCTGGGTTTGGTGAAGGGCTCGAACCGTTCCGCGAAGGGAATGCCGAGCGCCTTCATCAATAGCCAGGGCCGCAGCGACCAGCTGGAATAGTTCCGGTTGGCGGTGATCAGCGTGTAGGACATGCGAACCTCAGGCGGGCTTGGCCAGTTCCGCCTCGATCACCGCTGTCAGGGCCGGATCGTCGGGCGTCACCGCCGGGGCAAAGCGGGCAACCACGCTCCCGTCGCGCGCGATCACGAACTTCTCGAAGTTCCACAGCACTTCCGGGTCCTCGGTAGGCGTCATGCCATAGCCCTTCAGCCGTTCGCGGAATTCGGCGGCCGGGCCGGTCTTGGCGGGCTGCGCCTGCGTCAGCGCGGCATAGAGCGGCTGCTTGCCCGGTCCCGTCACGTCCGCCTTGGCAAAAAGCGGGAAGGTCACGCCATAGTTCAGCGAACAGAACGCGGCGATTTCCTCGTGCGTGCCGGGTTCCTGCGCGCCGAAATCGTTGGCCGGAAATCCCAGCACCTCGAAACCCGCATCCCGGCGGGCCTCGTAGAGCGCCTCCAGCGCCTCGTACTGCGGGGTCAGCCCGCACTTCGACGCCACGTTCACCACCAGCAGGACGTTGCCGGCATGGTTGGCCAGGGTATCGGGCTGGCCGTCGATGCGGGTCAGCGGGATCGCGGCGAGTTCGGCGCTCATGTGATTCGTCCCTTATTCGATATAGTGCGCCGTCGTCTTTGCACGAACGTCGTCCGCCGTCACGCCGGGCGCAAGCTCGATCAGGCGGAACGGCGATGCGTGGTCCGGGCGCTGGAACACGGCCAGGTCGGTCACCACCATGTCCACCACGTTTCGGCCGGTCAGCGGCAGCGTGCAGGCCGGGATGAACTTGGGGCTGCCGTCCTTGGCGCAATGCTCCATGACGACGATGATCTTCTTCACGCCGGCGACGAGATCCATCGCGCCGCCCATGCCCTTGATCATCTTGCCGGGGACCATCCAGTTGGCGATGTCGCCGTTTTCGGCCACTTCCATCGCGCCCAGCACGGTCAGGTCGATATGCCCGCCCCGGATCATGGCGAAGCTTTGCGCGCTGTCGAAATAGGCGGACTGGGGCAGTTCGCTGATCGTCTGCTTGCCTGCGTTGATCAGGTCGGCGTCCACTTCGTCCTCATAGGGGAAGGGGCCGATGCCCAGCATCCCGTTCTCGGACTGGAGCGTCACTTCCATGCCGGCGGGAATGTGGTTCGCCACCAGCGTCGGGATGCCGATGCCCAGGTTCACGTAGAACCCGTCCTGCAGTTCCTTGGCCGCGCGGGCGGCCATTTCGTCGCGGGTCCAAGCCATCACGCGGTCTCCCTTGCACGCACGGTGCGGAATTCGATCTTCTTGTCGTAGGGCGCGCCCACGATCATGCGCTGGACGTAAACGCCCGGCAGGTGGATCGCGTCGGGATCGAGGCTGCCGGTGGGCACCACTTCCTCCACTTCCACCACGCAGACCTTGCCGGCGGTGGCGGCGGGCACGTTGAAATTGCGCGCGGTCTTGCGGAACACCACGTTGCCGCTCTCGTCGGCCTTCCACGCCTTCACCAGCGCCAGATCGGCGAAGATGCCCTGTTCGAGGATATATTCCTCGCCATTGAAGACCTTCACTTCCTTGCCTTCGGCCACCAGCGTGCCGACGCCGGTCTTGGTGTAGAAGCCCGGAATGCCCGCGCCGCCGGCGCGCATCCGCTCGGCCAGCGTGCCCTGCGGGCAGAATTCCACTTCCAGCTCGCCCGAAAGGTACTGGCGTTCGAATTCCTTGTTCTCGCCCACGTAGGACGAGATCATCTTCTTCACCTGCCGCGTGCGCAGCAGCTTGCCGATGCCTTCGTTGTCGATGCCGGCGTTGTTGCTGGCGAAGGTCAGGTCCTTCACGCCCGAATCGCGCACCGCGTCGAGCAGGCGTTCGGGCACGCCGCACAGGCCGAAGCCACCGCAGGTGATGAGCAGGCCGTCGCGCAACAGGCCGTCGAGCGCCGCTGCCGCATCGGGATAGAGCTTCTTGGACATCCGGGTCTCTCCCTTTTCCGCGCGCGATCCTAACGGCAAAGATCAATTGTAAATAGCGATACTTTTTTATGTTTTATGATAAACAATGGCTATGAAACGTATCGCCATCTACCATCTGGAAACCCTGTTGTGGATCGCGCGGCTGGGCACGTTCCGCGCGGCGGCGGAGCGGCTCAACACCACGCAGCCGGCGATCAGCGCGCGGGTGCGCGAGCTGGAGGATCAGCTCGGCATCGCAATCTTCCAGCGCGAAGGCCGGCGCATGGTGCTGACCGCGCGCGGGCGCGAACTGGTGCGCGATTGCGAGCCACTGTGGGCGGGCTTCGAACGCGCGTTGCTCAAGGCCAGCGACTTTGCCGGGGCCAGCGGCGTGGTGCGGATCGGCGCGGGGGAGATCGCGGCGGCCAGCTGTCTGCCCGGCTTCGTTCAGCAGATCGAGCGCGACCTGCCCGGCGTGACGCTGGAGATCGAGATCGACCTGACCGCGCGGATGCTGCAGCAGGTGCTGGCCGGCACCACCGACATTGCCTTCCTGGCCGGGCCGGTGGAAAATCCCGGCATCCGGACCTGCGGGATCGGGTCGGTGGGGCTGGTCTGGCTGGCGAGTCCGGGGACGGTCGCCCAGGGCGGGTTCGCGCGGCCGCTGCCGGTATGGTCGGTGCCCGCGCATTCGCCGCTCCACGCGGTGACCATGGCCACGCTGGCGGAACAGCGCGTGCAGGCTTCTTCGATCAACACCTGCAACAACGTGCGGATGCTGATGGAGATCGTGGCGGGCGGCGGTGGCGCGGCGGTGCTGCCGGAAACGATGGTGCGCGCCGAAATGGCGGCGGGAACGCTGGTGGAAGTGCTGCCGCGCCCGCGCCGGACGATCCGCTTCGAGGCGGCGATCCGCGCGACCGAACAGGACCCGGTGATCCTGGAACTCTATCGCCGCGCGGGCGCCCTGAGGATCGAAGGCTGAACCGTATCAGCCCAGGTCCATCCCCAGCGCGGTGGAGAGGTCCGCCAGCGCCTGCGCCTCGCCCGTCACCTTGATCGCGTGCATTCCCAGCGCGGCGGCGGGTTTGCAGTTTATGCCCAGGTCATCGAGGTAGATGCAGTCCGCCGGTTCCAGGCCCAGCTTCTCGCACATCATGCGGTATATGCGCGGATCGGGCTTGCGCACGCCGGCCTTGCTGCTTTCGATCACATGTTCGAACCGGGCGAAGATCCGTTCCAGCTCGTCGTTGCCGTCGGCGCTGCGCGCCATGCCGGCGCCGTGGCCGGCCGGCACGTTGTTGGTGATGCAGGCCAGGCGATAGCCGGCCGCCTTGATGCGATCGAGCGCGGCGACCATTGCCGGGCGGACCGCGCCCGCCAGCACCGCCAGCACCGCGCTGCCTTCCAGATCATGCCCCAGCGCACGCGCTTCGGCGGCAAACAGCGCGTCAAAGCGGGCTGCATCGATCTCCGAGCGCTCGAACAGCGCCCAGGCGTTGCTGTCGGGATTGGTCGCGTTGATTTTGCGGACCAGGTTCGCCGGCAACCCGCGTTCGGTCTCCAGCCTGTTGAACGCCTCGAAAGGGGAGGACGTGATGACGCCGCCAAAATCGAAGATAACCGCGCGAAACGCCATGCCTGCTCCCTCATGTACCCTGTCCCGGGCCCCTGCTCGGGGTTTGCGGCGGGACCATGGACGCGCACGCGCCGCACGGCAAGCGGCGCCGCATCGATCCGATTTGACTTGGATCATGGCGCGGGCGGGCCGATGCTGCGAGTCACAAGGCAACACTGAAGGAGGATCCCTATGCGCTCCATTCTTTGCCCCGTCGATTCGTCGTCCACGCTGGACGACCGGGTCGAAACAGCGCTGGCCCTGGCCCGTGTGGTGAACGGGCACGTCACGTTCCAGATCGCCACGCCGTTTGCCCAGATGGCCGTGTGGGAACCGTTCGGCGGTGCCACCCTTTCCGCCGCCGCCATCGCCGAGGTGCGGGAGGCGGATGAAAGGCGCGCGGCCGATCTCGAGGCGCGCCTCGCGCCGCAGGACGTGCCTTTCGACGTGGAAATCGTCGACAATGGCCGCGTGGAAGGCGTCGCCGCGGCATCGCGCTTTACCGATGTCATAGTGGCCAGTCTGGACGAGCCGGCGCTTGAAGAAATCGCCGTCGGCGTGCGCAGCCCGGTTCTGGCCCTGCCCAAGGGCGTGCCGATGCTCGTGTTCGATGGTCCGGCTGTCGTGGCATGGGATGGCGGCCATGAGGCGGCGAACGCGCTGCGTGCGTCGTTGCCGCTGCTGCGGCTGGCCAGCCAGGTCCACATCGTTACCGTGCGGGAGAAATCGGAGGATTTCCCCGCCGCCGATGCGGCGCGCTACCTTTCGCGGCATGGCGTGACCGCCGAGGTTCACGCGGTGGAGCCCAAGGGGACGATCGCGGCCACGATCGAGGAGACGGCGCGCAAACTGGGCGCCGGACTCATCGTGATGGGGGTGTTCGGACACAGCCGGTTGCGCGAACTGTTGCTGGGCGGGGTTTCGCGCGCCCTGCTCGACCGGTCGCTGATTCCATTGCTTCTGGCGCATTGATCGCCGGCCGACTGGCGCGCCCGAGGCATTGCGGCTAGGTTTCCGGCCTTTCTGCAAGTGGTCGGGAAACCATGATCGTGTCCGTGCGGCGCATCTTCAGGGCATTGGTGCTGACGGGGCTGGCCGGCGCGCTGGTTACGGGTTGCCGGAATGCCGCGCCAGAGCCCGAAGACGATACCGGCCAGGGCGGTGCAACCGATGCGGCCATCGCCATCGTGGCATCGCCCTCTGTCGCGGTCGAGTCACCCCGTTCCGGTCCGGGCCATGCCGGGACTGTTGCGGCCGATACGCTGGCCTTGCCCGCCCGGCTGCGCGCCACCGGCACCGAACCGTTCTGGGGGGCGGACATCGACGGCACGGCCCTGACGTATTCCACGCCGGATTTCCCGGCCGGCGCGAAAATCACCGTAGCCCGGCGCGCCGGGCCTGATTTCGTCGAATTTGCCGGCACGCTCGACGGCAAGCCGCTGACCCTGCGCATCGTCGCCGGGCCATGCAGCGATGGCATGTCCGATCGCGTGTACCCTTACGCGGTGACGCGCGAGATCGGGCCGGACATCGAGCGGGGTTGCGCGCGCGGGCGCTGACCGGTTGCGGTTGCATTGCAGCATCGCGGCGGGCGGCGGTCTTTTTGCTCCCGAAATGACACGCGTTTGCTACGCATAGTTACGGAGAGCGCTCAGGAAAGCTTATGGAAAACAGTTATATTGCAGTTTTTGCAATCACAGTTGACTGTTTCGCACTTGCACAATTTTTGTTTGCTAGGCATACGAAAGCTGCCTTTCAGGCATCCTCTCCCAAAACTTTTCAGCCCGGTCGGTAACGGTCGGGCTTTTTCTTGTCCTCGTGACACGCCCGGCGGTGGCGCTTTGGGCGTGCGCCGGCTTTCGGTTGCTTTTCCTGCAACCGTTTCTTCCGTTCGACGTTTGAAAAAGCATCGCCCGGTTCCTAGCTCTGGATCAGGCAATGTTTCGGACGGAAAGGGGCCATGGCGGATATAGCGACACGCGAGGACACCAGGGTCGTGCGGCTTCAGGTCGCCGGAGCCCGGCAGGAGGAAAGCGGCCACGGCATCGCGCGGATCAGCCGCGCGGTCATGGGCCAGCTCGGCGTGACCGAAGGCGACGTCATCGAGATAACCGGCAAGCGCAGCACGGCCGCGCGGGCGATACTGCCGTATCCCGAAGACGAGGGGCTGGAAGTGATCCGGCTTGACGGGCTGCAGCGTGCCAATGCCGATGTTGGTTCGGGCGAACACGTCGAAGTGCGCAAGATCGAAACGCGTCCGGCGCAGCGCGTGGTCTTTGCCCCGGCGCAGCGCGATCTGCGGCTGCAGGGGCCGGCCATCGCGCTCAAGCGCAATTTCGCCGGTCGGCCGCTGGTGACCGGGGATCTCGTCGCCACGGCGGGGCAGCAGCAGGTCAACCGGGGCGACATGCCGCCGCAGCTGCGCCAGATGCTCAACGCGCCGGCCTTCGCGCTCACGCAGATCCGCCTCACCGTGGTGTCGACCGTGCCCAAGGGCGTGGTCCACATCGACGAGAACACCGAAGTCGAACTGCGCGCCGAATACGAGGAACCGCGCAGCAGCCGCGCCGACGTGAACTACGATGACGTGGGCGGCATGGGCGATACCATCCGCCAGCTGCGCGAGATGGTGGAACTGCCGCTGCGCTATCCCGAACTGTTCACGCGGCTGGGCGTCGATCCGCCGAAGGGCGTGCTGCTGCATGGCCCGCCGGGCACCGGCAAGACCCGGCTTGCACGCGCCGTCGCCAACGAAAGCGACGCCAGCTTCTTCACCATCAACGGCCCGGAAATCATGGGTTCGGCCTATGGCGAGAGCGAGAAGCACCTGCGCGAGGTGTTCGAGGAGGCGACCAAGAACGCGCCCTCGATCATCTTCATCGACGAGATCGATTCGATCGCGCCCAAGCGTAGCGAAGTGCATGGCGAGGCGGAGAAGCGGCTGGTCGCGCAGTTGCTGACGCTGATGGACGGGCTGCAGGCGCGGTCCAACCTCGTCGTCATCGCCGCGACCAACCGGCCCGACGCGATCGACGAGGCGCTGCGCCGGCCCGGCCGGTTCGACCGCGAGATCGTGGTCGGCGTGCCCGACGAGAGCGGCCGGCGGGAGATCCTGGGCATCCACACCCGCGGCATGCCGCTGGCGGAGGATGTCGACCTGCGCGAACTGGCGCGGACCACGCACGGCTTTGTCGGCGCCGACCTTGCCGCGCTGGCGCGCGAGGCGGCGATCGAGGCAGTGCGCCGGATCATGCCCCGGCTCGATTTCGACCAGCAGACGATCCCGCCCGAAGTGCTCGATGCGCTGCGCGTGGAGCGCGACGATTTCGTCCAGGCGCTCAAGCGCGTGCAGCCGAGCGCGATGCGCGAGGTCATGGTGCAGGCGCCCACGATCGGCTGGAGCGACATCGGTGGGCTCGACGAGGCGCAGGACAAGCTGCGCGAAGGCGTGGAACTCCCGCTGAAGACGCCCGAAGCGTTCCACCGCCTCGGCATCCGGCCGGCCAAGGGCTTCCTGCTCTATGGCCCGCCGGGCACCGGCAAGACGCTGCTGGCCAAGGCGGTGGCCAAGGAGGCGGAGGCGAACTTCATCGCCATCAAGTCCTCCGACCTGCTCAGCAAGTGGTACGGCGAAAGCGAACAGCAGATCGCCAAGCTGTTTGCCCGCGCGCGGCAGGTGGCGCCCTGCGTGGTGTTCATCGACGAGATCGACAGCCTGGTTCCCGCGCGCGGCACCGGGGTGGGTGAACCGCAGGTGACGGCGCGCGTGGTCAATACCATCCTGGCGGAGATGGACGGTCTGGAGGAATTGCAGTCGGTGGTGCTGATCGGCGCCACCAATCGGCCCAACCTGGTCGATCCGGCGTTGCTGCGCCCCGGCCGTTTCGACGAGCTGGTCTATGTCGGCACGCCCAGCGCCGAGGGGCGGGCGCGCATCCTGCGCATCCACACCAAGGCGATGCCGCTGGCCGGCGATGTCGATCTCGATCGCATCGCGGCGGAGACCGAGCGCTTCACCGGCGCCGATCTGGAAGACGTGGTGCGCCGCGCCGGCCTGAACGCCATTCGCCGCGCGGGCGGCGGGGTGGAAACGGTCAATGCCGCCGATTTCGCCGATGCGCTCGAACATTCGCGCGCCACGGTGACGCCGGAAATGGAGGAAGACTACGCCCGGATGAAAGGCGAACTGAAGAAGCGCGCGATGGAACCCGGGCCGCTGGGCTTCATCACGCCCGGCATGGTGCAGTCGACGCGCGAGGCCAAGCACCGGTAACCGGAAGGACGGCTTCCCCGGGTTGGGGAAGCCGTTCCTGTCAGCCCACCCTGGGGAAGTCGATCTCGATCACGATGCCGGCCGTCTCGAAGCGGCGTTCGATGGTGCCACCGAGCTGGCGGGCCGAGCTGCGCATCAGCATCGATCCAAAGCCTTCGCGTTCCGGCTTGCCGCCTTCGGGCGGCGGCGGGGCGTTCTCGCTTTCCTCGCGCCAGACCAGCCGCACGCGGCCGTCCACATCCTGCCAGCGAACTTCCAGCAGCCCCCCCGCGCGGGCCCATGCGCCGTACTTGACCGCATTGGTCACCATTTCGTGCAGCACCAGGCCCAGCGGCATGGCGTGCCGCCCGTCGATGGCCAGCGCCGGACCATCGAGCACGCAGCGTTCGCCAGAGGAACGGTAGGGCGCGATCGTCTTGCCGATCAGGTCGGCCAGGTCGACCCGCGAATCGGCCTCCGCGCCGTCGCCACCCTGTGTCACGTCGTGCGCGGTGACGAGGGCATGGATGCGCTTGCTGATCCGGTCCACCGCGGGCGCGGCAGCGGTATCGCCCCGCGCCGACATCTTCACCACCGCCAGAATCACCGCGAACAGGTTCTTGACGCGATGGTTCAGTTCCTTGGCGAGCAGGTCGGCACGGTCACGCGCCTCCGCGATCGCTTCGGCATTGGCGGCGGCGGCCTCGGCGCGGCTCATGCGCACCGTCTGCCACAGACCCAGCGCCAGCGCGCAGACGATCACCGCGAACAGCAGCGACAGCAGCGGCACGATCCGCGCTTCGGTGCGCGCGGCGCGGTGGCTGGCGTCCGCCAGCCTCGCGCGCTCCACCGTCTCCAGGCGTCCGACCGCCTCGCGCAGCCCGTCCATGGCGAGTTGCCCTTCGTCGCTGAGAATGCGGGCATGCGCCGCGGCGATCTCGCCTCTGGCCACCAGCGTCACCGTCGCGCCCATTTCGGCCCACTTCGCGTCGCCCAGCCGCTCGATCTCGTCGACCAGTTCCGTCTGCTGTTGCGTGGCCTCTGCCCCGAGGCTGGACCGCACCCGCGCGATCTCCGTCTCGTAGGCCTTCTGTCCGCGCCAGTAGGGGGCGAGGTAGCGCTTGTCATACGTGATGAAATAGCCGCGCTGGGCCGTTTCTCCGTTGAGCGTGGCACCCACGACGCCATTGAGGGCGACCAGAACGGCCGAAGTGCGCGCGGCCTGGCTGCGCTGGATCCGTTCCGCCTCCACGGTCGCGAAGATCAGGACGAAAGCGCCCAGAAGCGCCAGTGCGACCACGCCGAACAAGGCGAAGACCGACGTGCGCGGCGCATTGCGGCGCCATCTGCCGCCGCCCGGCGGGGAGGTGATGCCGATCGGGGCGGTTTGGGGATTTGGCGCTGAACCCATGGACAGGGCCTAACGGAACGCGGATGGCGCTACAATAGCGGCCATGCGGCTGATGGGGCGGGCCATGGATGGCGCCGTCAGCGGCCATGATGCGCGGGAATGCTTGACGCGCGGGCCATGCTTGCGTATCGGCCGCCCTCTGATTCCGGCCCGTCGCTTGCGGCGGCGGTGTCCTTTTGCAGATTCGAGCGAGAAGAGTTTAGCGATGAAGCGCACTTTCCAGCCCAGCCGCCTCGTGCGTGCCCGCCGTCACGGTTTCCGCGCCCGCACCGCCACTGTCGGTGGTCGCAAGGTGCTGCGCGCGCGCCGCGCCCGCGGCCGCAAGAACCTTTCGGCCTGATCGCCGACCGGACTTGCGCGGACGGCATCCGGGCTGACGTGCCCGGTCCGGCTATTCCGCGCAAGCAGCCCGCCACGCTGGCGAAGCGTGCGGATTTCCTGGCAGCCAATCGCGGAATCCGGGTCGCAAGGCCCGGATTCGTGCTGTTGGTGAACCCCGTTTCGCACCCCGAAGGGGCGATGCGGTTCGGCGTTACGGTCACCAAGAAGATCGGCAACGCGGTGGTCCGCAACCGCATGAAGCGCCGGTTCCGTGAACTGCTGCGCGACGCGCTCCCGGCCATTGGTGTGCCCGGCGCGGACCACGTGCTGATCGGCCGCGAAGGCGGGGTCGAGCGGGATTTCGCGCTGCTTCGGCGGGAACTGGCGCAGGCGCTGGCACGGGCCGCCGCCGGCAAGGGCGATCCGCCACGCCGGCGCTCCCGCGGCGGCAAGGCGGCAGACGGCGCGGCAACGGGCGGCAAGGCAACGGGCGGCAAAGAGCGCCGGCCATGATGAAACGCCTGCTCATCCTGATCGCGCGGGGCTGGCAGCTTGGCCCTTCGCGGGTGCTTCCGCCCTCCTGCCGCTACATGCCGTCCTGCTCGCAATACGCGATCGAGGCGGTCGAGAAGCACGGCGCGATTAGGGGTGGCTGGCTGGCGACGAAGCGGCTATTGCGCTGCCACCCTTGGGGCGGCCACGGCTACGATCCGGTGCCCTGAGACGCGATGTTCCGGCGGTCGCATGGTCCACCGGGCATCTTCCTGCAAGGCAAGCAAAGACAAGAACGCGAGGCAGAGTGGAAAATCAGCGCAATCTGATCTGGGCGGTGGCGCTCACGGCCCTGCTGCTGCTCGGCTGGGATCTTGGCACGCGGTATTTCTTCCCGCAGCCTGCCAAGCCCGTCGCCAGCGCCAGCGCTTCCCCGGCGCCGGCCGGTGCGGATGCGCGGCCCGCCAAGCCGACGCGCGAAGGTGGCCTGCTCAACCCCGCCGATGTCGCGCTGGAAAAGCAGGACCTCAAGCTTGCGCTTGCCTCGCCGCAGCGCGTCGCGATCGAGGCGCCGGGCGTCAAGGGCTCGATCAACCTTGTCGGCGGTGTGCTGGATGACCTCACGCTCAACAAGTATCGCGAGACCATCGCCAAGGACAGCGCCTCTGTCCGTCTGTTCTCGCCCGCCGGCACGCCGGCGCAGCACTTCGCGCAATTCGGCTGGGTCGGGCAGGGCGTGCAGGCCCCTGATGCCAACACGGTCTGGCAGGCGGATGGCCGGAAGCTGACGCAGCAGACCCCGGTCACGCTAAAGTGGACCAACCCGACGGGGCAGACCTTCGCGATCCGTTACGCGATCGACGATGCCTATATGGTCACGGCCACGCAGACGGTGGCCAACGCGGGTGGCGCGCCGGTGGTGGTGCGCCCCTTCGCGCTCGTCAACCGGACCGACCGCACCGCCAGCCTCGATACCTGGAACGTGCATTCCGGGCCGATCGGCGCGTTCGATGGTTCGGTCGATTTCAGCAACAACTACAAGGATGTGATCGGCACCGGCACGGTCACGCCCAAGGGCAAGCCGAACTGGATCGGCTTTACCGACATCTACTGGCTCTCCGCGCTGATTCCCGATGGCGGCACGCAGGCGCAGGGCGATTTCCGCGCGCTGGGCGATGGCCTGTTCCGCGCCGACCTGCTTTATAACCCGGTCACCGTCGCGGCGGGGCAGCAGGCCAGCCAGACCGTGCGCCTGTTCGCCGGGGCCAAGGAAAACGCCACGCTCGAACGCTATGAGAAGGCGGGGATCACCAACCTGTCGCTGTCGATCGACTGGGGCTGGTTCCGCTGGTTCGAAAAGCCGATCTTCTGGCTGCTCGATGCGCTGTTCCGCACCGTTGGCAACTTTGGCGTGGCGATCATCCTGCTCACGCTGATCGTGCGCGGCATGATGTTCCCGGTGGCGCAGCGCCAGTTCGCCTCGATGGCGGCGATGCGCGCGATCCAGCCGAAGATGAAGGCGATCCAGGAACGCTACAAGGACGACAAGCAGAAGCAGCAGCAGGAAGTGATGGCGCTGTACAAGCAGGAGGGCGTCAACCCGCTTGCCGGCTGCCTGCCGATCTTCCTGCAGATTCCGGTGTTCTTCGCGCTGTACAAGGTGCTGGTGCTGACCATCGAAATGCGCCACCAGCCGTTCGTGCTGTGGATCAAGGACCTTTCCTCGCCCGATCCGCTGCACGTGCTGAACCTGTTCGGCCTGCTGCCGTTCGATCCGCCCAGCTTCCTGGGAATCGGCATCCTCGCGATCCTGCTCGGCATCACCATGTGGCTGCAGTTCAAGCTCCAGCCGGCGGCGATGGACCCGGCGCAGCAGCAGGTCATGGGCATGATGCCGTGGATCATGATGTTCGTGATGGCGCCGTTCGCGGCGGGCCTGCTGATCTACTGGATCACCTCCAACCTGCTCACCATCGGACAGCAGAAGTACCTCTACAGCCGCCACCCGCAGTTGAAGGCGCAGGCGTCGAAGGACCAGCAGGACATCGACCGCGCCGCCGCGCGCGACAAGAAGCCGAAGGCGCGGTGAGCGAACCCGCGCTCTCGTCTCCCGCGCTCTCGCCCGAGGAGCAGGCAGCCCGCGCGGACCTTCTGGAACGCGCGCGGTTGCTGTTCGCCGGGCGGGTGGACTTCCTGAAGTCCGCCCCGGCGCTCAAGTTCCTGCCCGATCCCGAAGTGCCGGAGATCGCCTTTGCCGGGCGGTCCAACGTCGGCAAGTCCTCGCTGCTCAACGCGCTGACCGGCCGCAAGTCGATCGCGCGCACCTCGGTCACGCCGGGCCGCACGCAGGAACTGAACTTCTTCGAAGTGGGCGAACCCACACGCCTGCGGCTGGTCGACATGCCCGGTTACGGCTTCGCCAAGGCCCCGCCCAAGGTGGTGGAGCAATGGCGGCGGCTGGTGCGCGATTACCTGCGTGGCCGGGTGGTGCTGAAGCGCACGCTGCTGCTGATCGACAGCCGCCACGGCGTGAAGCCGGTCGATGACGAGATGATGCAGATGCTCGACGAGGCGGGCGTGGGTTATCGCGTGGTGCTGACCAAGGCGGACAAGATCAAGGCCACCGACCTGGCGCAAGTGCTGGCCGATACGCAGGCGGCGGCGCGCAAGCGCACGGCCGCCTACCCGCAAGTGCTGGTCACCTCGTCCGAGCTGAAGCTGGGCATCGAGGATCTGCGCGCGGCCGTTCTGGAAGATTCCGAAATCTGAACGCATGTCTGGCGTGCTACGGGGCACGCATGGCGGCGCCACGCGGCGGTGATCCCGCGCGCCCGGGTGCGGCAGGTGCAAAATACGCGCAGACGATTTTCCTGCGCTCCGCCGGGTTGACCGCCAATCCCGGCTTCGTCGCAAACCCGTCAAGTTCGGGAAAGGTCGAACATCTTCTTCGACCTAATGCCAATCCCAATCGCCTGCGCCCGCACTACATGGGCCGCCGAGACGCTGAGCTACGCGCCTCGTCTTGCAGGAGATTGAATATGAGGACTTTTCTTGTTTCCGCCGCGGCTTCCGCACTGGCAATCGGGCTGGCCGCTCCGGCCTCGGCCGAACCCTTCAACGGGCCTTTCGTGGGCGTGCAGGCCGGTTGGAACCAGGACAAGATCGGCGGGATCAACACCGATGTCGGCGCCGTGGGCGTGAACGGCAAGAAGGATTCCTTCGAGCTGGGCGGCTTCATCGGCTATGACCACAAGATCAACCCGAAGGTCGTCGTGGGCGCCGAGGCGGGCATCAACTGGGGCATCCAGGACAACGTCTATGGCCCGGGCGTCACCATCGATCCGAAGCGCTCGATCGATCTGACCGTCCGCGCGGGCTACCTCGTCAACGACAAGACGCTGGTCTATGCCCGTGGCGGCTATTCCAGCATCCGCGCCCGCACCTATCTGGCCAATGTCAACGCGGGCGAAGACCGTGACGCATGGGTCGTCGGTGGCGGCGTGGAACGCTCGCTGACGCCGCATTTCTCGACCCGGCTCGAATACCGCTACAACGATGCGAGCCAGGGCACCGGCAAGTGGGATCGTCATCAGGTCCTGGCCGGCGTGGCCTATCGCTTCTGAACACCTCCCGGAAGTGTCTTGCGGGGCGCTTCCGGGCCTTTCCCGCGAAGGCTGGTTCGCGGGCGTGATAAAGCCGGGGCGCCGCTGGGCGACCCGGCTTTATGATTGTTTGCAAGGCACAATTGCGCCAGTCGGCCGCTCGCCCGTTCATGCTCGACAGGCCCAGCATGAACGGTTACGCCCTCCGCAGGTGCGAAAGGGCGGCCATGAAGCTCATCATCGGGAACAAGAACTATTCGAGCTGGTCGCTGCGGGGCTGGCTGGCCTGCAAGCAATCGGGCCTGGCGTTCGAGGAAATCACGGTACCGCTCTATGGCGAAGACTGGGACGAGGCCCGCAAGGCCGAGGATCTCGCGCCCTCGTCGGGCAAGGTGCCGATCCTGTGGGACGGTGACGGGCCGGATGGCGCGGTGGTGTGGGACAGTCTGGCCATCATCGAATACCTGGCCGACAAGGTGGGGCGCGAACGGTTCTGGCCCCGCGCGGATGATGCGCGGGCCATGGCGCGGTCGATGGTCGCCGAAATGCATTCCAGCTACCTGCCGCTGCGCCGCCAACTGCCGATGAACATCCGCAAGCGGATGCAGGGCGTGGCCGTGACCGACGAGGTGCGGGCGGACATCGTGCGCATCCTCACCCTGTGGGCCGAAGCGCGGGCGCGTTTTGGCAAGGGGGGGCCGTTCCTGTTCGGCACGTTCAGCGCGGCTGACATCATCTACGCGCCGGTCGTCTCGCGCTTCCTCAGCTATGGCGTGCCGGTGCCCGGCTTCGCCGTGGCCTATATGCAGGCGATCTGGGATCACGAATGGGTGCGGGCCTGGGTGGCCGCCGCCAGCGAGGAGGAATGGACGATCGAACAGTTCGACGGGCCTTCCGCCGCCGCGTGATTGCGGATGGTTCCCGGCTCGCCAAGCGCGTGGGCATCGCGTAAGGCCGCGTCGATGACCACCGATCCCGTCCTTCTCGCCGAACGCCTGATCGAATGCCCCAGCGTCACCCCGGCCGCCGGGCTGGTGTTCGATGCACTTCAGGCGATGCTCGAACCGCTGGGGTTCGCGGTGCACCGCTTCATCGCTGGCGATCCGCCGGACGGGCCGGTGGAAAACCTCTTCGCGATCCGCGAGGGGCCGCCGGGCAGCCGCCACTTCGCCTTCGCGGGCCATGTCGACGTAGTGCCGCCGGGCGAGGGCTGGAGCAGCGCGCCTTTCGTGGCGGAACGGCGCGGCGATCTGCTGTACGGGCGCGGCGCGGTGGACATGAAAGGCTCGATTGCGGCGATGGTGGCGGCGGTATCCGCCATTCCGGCCGAGGCCGGCACGATCAGCTTCATCATCACCGGTGACGAGGAAGGCCCGGCGCGCTTCGGCACCGTGGCCCTGATCGAGCACATGCGCGCGGTGGGCGCCCAGCCCGATCTGTGCCTGGTGGGCGAACCGACCTCGGTCCACCGGCTGGGCGATACGGTGAAGATCGGCCGGCGCGGATCGGTCAACCTGTGGCTGACGGCGCGCGGGGCGCAAGGCCATGTCGCCTATCCCCATCTCGCCGACAATCCCTGCCCGCGCCTGGTGGCGATGCTGGCCGAGCTGGACGCGCTGGAGCTGGATCAGGGCAGCGACTGGTTCCAGCCTTCGAACCTGGAAATCACCGACATCACCGTGGGCAACCCGGCGACCAATGTCATCCCGGCGCAGGCCACCGCGCGGCTCTCGATCCGGTTCAACGATCTCCATTCGGGCGAGCAACTGGTCGGCCGGGTCAACGCTATCGGTGAACGGCACCGCGTCGAAGTTCATGCGGTGATCTCGGGCGAGAGCTTCATCACGCTGCCCGGCGCGTTCTCGGCACTGCTGAGCGAGGCGATCGCGGCGGAAACCGGCCTTGCGCCCGAGCTTTCCACCAGCGGGGGAACATCGGATGCACGGTTCCTGCGCGCGGTTTGTCCGGTGATCGAATTCGGCCTGTGCAACGCGACGATGCACAAGACGGACGAGGCGGTGGCGATGGAAGACCTGGCCGTGCTGACCCGCATCTACGATCGCGTGGTGCGCGCGGCGCTGGCCTGACTACCGAACCTGACTGGCCACGGCCTTACCGCGCGCGGCGCAGGACGATATAGACCGCGCCGCTGCCGCCGTGGCGCTGTTGCGCGGGGCGGACGGCGGCGATCCTGTCGGCATAGGGGCTGGCCGCCAGCCAGTCGAGCAGCTTGGCGCGGATCGCTCCGCGCCGTTCGCCGCGTCCGTCGGTGCTGTGGAAGCCATGGTCGTCGCGCGGCCGGTGCTTGCCCGCGACCAGCAGGATCACGCGCGCGCCCATCGCCAGCGCCTGCCCCACGCCGTTGACGAGACGGCCATGCGCCGCGTCCAGCCCCATGCCGTGCAGGTCGATCGTCACGTCCGGATCGATCGTGCCGCGCGCCAGCTTGCGATCCCAGCTCGAATCGAGCCCGTTGCGGGTCGGCGGCGGGGGAG
>NZ_DDFB01000084.1:70403-70595 GCF_002336885.1 Novosphingobium sp. UBA1939
GCCTGCCGGTGCCGGAGCCGGAACGGGCCGGGGCGGTGGCACACGGCCTTTCGCCTTCCGGACCGGTGCGGGCGGCGTGGGAACGGGCGTGTCCGCCGCGTCCGGCGATGGCGGTGGCGCGCGCCGGGCAGGATGCAGCGGCGTGACCGTTTCGGCCACCTTGCGCCAGAGCGCCGCTTCTTCGGGCGACAG
>NZ_DDFB01000058.1:0-121 GCF_002336885.1 Novosphingobium sp. UBA1939
CGTTGTCGCGGAAGAATTCGCCCATGGTCGCACCGGTGTAGGGCGCGAGGTACTGCAGCGGCGCCGGCTCCGAAGCGGTGGCGGCGATGACGATGGAGTATTCCATCGCGCCGTTCTCTTC
>NZ_DDFB01000058.1:201-40721 GCF_002336885.1 Novosphingobium sp. UBA1939
TGCACCGACTTGCGCGGGATGATGCCCGGCGCCTTGACTTCCACGCGCTGGCGGCTGGCGGCCTCGATCGGGCCCTTGCCGTCGATCGGGTTGCCCAGCGCGTCGACGACGCGGCCCAGCAGGCCCTTGCCCACGGGCACGTCCACGATCGTGCCGGTGCGCTTGACGGTATCGCCTTCCTTGATCTCGGCATCCGAGCCGAAGATCACGACGCCGACGTTGTCGGCTTCGAGGTTGAGCGCCATGCCCTTCACGCCGTTGGTGAATTCCACCATTTCACCGGCCTGGACCTTGTCCAGCCCGTGAATGCGGGCGATGCCGTCACCCACGGACAGCACGGAGCCGACTTCCGAGACCTGGGCCTCGGTGCCGAAGCTGGCGATCTGGTCTTTGATGACCTTCGAGATTTCAGCGGCGCGGATTTCCATGTTCAGCCTTTCGTAGAACCTGTGGGGCTTTTCAGCCCTTCATCGCCTGGGCGAGAGAATTGAGACGGGTGCGGATGGAGCTGTCGATCATCGTGCTGCCGATGCGCACGACAAGACCGCCCAGAATTTCGGGATCGACGCAGGCCTTTACCTTCACGTCGCGCCCTTCGCGTTCCTTCAGCTTGGCCGAAAGGTCGGCAAGCTGCGCGGCGTCGAGCGGGTGCGCCGTGGTCACTTCGGCCGTCACCTCGCCGCGCGCGGCAGCGGCGATCGCCGAGAAGGCGCGCACCACGTCGGGCAGGGCGGACAGGCGTCGGTTGCCGGCCAGCACGCCCAGAAAGTTCTTCGTCAGCGGCGCCAGACCCAGCAGGCTGGCGATTCCCTCGACGACCTTGCCGGCGGCTTCGCGGCTGACTTGCGGGTTGCGGATCAGCGCGGCCAGATCAGCCGATTCGCGGATCGCGGCAGACAGCTTTTCGAGATCGCCTTCCACGGTGGAAACGGCGTCCTGCTCGCGCGCCAGATCATAGAGCGCCGATGCGTAACGCCCTTGCAGACTGGCCGTAATGCCGCTGGAAACTTCCACGCGCTCAGGTCCCCCTTCATTCGGATAAGCCGATTGGGCCACGCACACGCTTTAACACGTGGTAGCCCGCAGACGGGGCGCGCCTAGCAACGTAACCGTCGTATTACAAGATGCGAGTTTCGCGCCTTCGACCTAGGTCGCGCAATCGTATTCGTTACGGATCGTATCGCGCCGGCCGGCTTTGAAACGGACTCTCAGGGCTGTGGCTGGCAGTTATAGCGCATCCGCTCGTTCGGTTCGGCCGGAAGCAGCGCCTTGATCGCCTGCTGCGCCTCGCCAAAGCGGCGCGCGGCGTCGGTCGGGGCGCCGCACGCCGGAGCCGCGATCTTCTTTCGCTCGGCGCGGGCCTTGTTCATGTCATCAAGGCTCATCAGGAACCGCTCGACGATGTAGGTCCGCGTCGCCGGGTCGTAACGGTTGACCGAAATCGTCTCCTCGCTGTCCGGAACGAGGATTCGCGTCCAGCCGTCCTGGGCCAGCCCATATTGCGCCCGGCCGTTGACGCAGCCGTCCGCGCTCCATGCCAGCGGCACGTCGGTGATGTCCGAAACGGTGACGCGGCTGCGCTGGGTGTCGATCACGCAGACCAGGCGCCCGGTGCCGTCGGTTGCCCCGCCCGATGGCGTGGCGCCGGGGGTCGGGCTGGCGGTGGCGAGGGTGTCCTCCGCGCGTGTCTCGATCGATTCGAGCGAGGGGCGCACCAGCCAGGTCACGATCGCGGCCAGCAGCAGCACGCCCCCGGCGCCGCCCGCGATCCGGACGTTGCGTGCCTCGTTGCGCTGGGCGAACAGCAAGGCACTGCCGCCGGCCAGCAGCGCCGCCACCAGCAGCAAGGCCGCCAGCGCCATGCCGTTGTCGCGTTCCGAAAGAACCGCGATTTCCGCATCGCGACGCGCTTTTTCCAGCGCTTTCGCCTTGGTGGCGCTCTTCGCTTCGGCATCGGCGGCCTGGCGGGCCTGATCGCTGGCGGCGCGTTCGCTTTCGGCGCGGTCGAGGTCGGCGATCGAGGTGCAGGGGAGCCCGCTGACGTGGGCTTCCACCTTGGCCTGCCTGAGAAATGCGGCCAGTTCGCGCATCGAAATGGCGAAATAGAACGCCGAATCGGTACTGTTGTCGCTGACGGTGCCGAAACTGTTCACGCCCAGCACGCGCCCGCACGAATCGAACAGCGGTCCGCCCGAATTGCCCGCGCCGATGGGGGCTGTGTGCAACAGCGTGTCGAACGATTTGGACGTGCGCCCGGCCGAAACGTAACCGCGTGCTTTCACGGGGGCCTGCGGCGTCACCAGATCGGCCATCGACAGGCCCTGCGCCAGATCGACGTTGCCCGGATAGCCGACCGCATAGACTTCGGCGCTGTCCGCCGGAGCGCCCGAAAACAGGGTGACCGGCGAAAGCGCGGCCTTGCCGTCGATTTTCAGCAGCGCCAGATCGTTGCGTGGCGAATAGGCGACAAGGCGTGCCTGATAGCCGCTGCGCCCTTCGGCGGGCACCACACCCACGATCAGCGAATCGTCCTGGCGCAGCTGCTCGACGACATGCGCGTTGGTCACCACCAGATCGGGCGCGACGACAAAGCCGCTGCCGTGCGTGATGAGCTGGGCGTCGCTGCCATCGTTCTGGATGATGACCACGCGGACCACGCTCCGGCTCGCCGCCGCGATGTCGGCGGGATCGGCCAGCGCGGGCGCCGGAATGGCGATAAAAGCAAGGAGCAGAAGGGCGATGACGCGGGCGGTGCGGCGGATGCTCGGCATAGCCGAGCGTTCTCGCGCCGTTTTGCTTTGACCGCAAGTTTCGGGAAGCGGCTGCCATGCGATGGCGATAGAAGGGGGCCATGACATCGCCCGAAGCCCTGATCGACAGCACGCCTTACGGGGCCGCCGGAAGCGGCTCTGGCATCGATTTCGACTGGGCCTATGGCGCGTTCGAGCGGCGGGACCGCAGCCTGGACGGGCGGTTCGTTGGCGCGGTGCTGACTACCGGTATCTACTGCAAGCCGAGCTGCCCGGCGCGGCGTCCCCGGCGCGAGAACGTGGTGTTCTATCCCGATGGCCAGGCGGCGCGGGCAGCGGGCTTCCGGGCCTGCCGGCGCTGCCTGCCCGACGAGGTCGGCCGCGATCGCATCGCGGTCGAACGGGCGGTAGCGCTGTTGCAGGAGGAAAACGCGCCCAGGCTTGAGGAACTGGCGGCGCTGGTCGGCTATGCGCCGCACCACTTCCAGCGGCTGTTCAAGCGGGAGACCGGACTTTCACCCGCCCGCTATGCGCGCGAAAGGCGGGCCGAACGGGCGAGGCAGGCGTTGGAGACGGCGGGCAACGTCACCGAGGCGGTCTATGCGGCGGGCTATTCCGCGCCCAGCCGCTTCTATGAGGAAACCGGAAAGGAATTGGGGATGACTCCATCGGCCTGGCGCAACGGCGGCGCGAACGTCGAGATTCACTGGGACATCGCGGAGACGAGCCTTGCGCCCATGCTGCTGGCGGCAACCGCGCGGGGAATCTGCCGGCTTTCGTTCAACGAGGACGAGGCTGATCTGCGCGCCCGCTTTCCCCATGCCACGCTGGTGCGCGGCGGCGAATACGTGGCGGCCCTGCGCGAAGCGGCCATCGTCGCCTGCGACAATCCGGCGGAAATGCCGGACCTGCCGCTCGATGTGGATGGCACTGCGTTCCAGCAGGCGGTGTGGCGCGAACTGCGCCGCATTCCGCCGGGTGAAACCCGCAGCTATGCCGAAGTCGCCGCGGCCGTAGGCAAGCCCTCTGCCGTGCGCGCGGCCGGGTCCGCCAACGGCGCGAACAACGTCGCCGTGCTGATCCCGTGCCACCGGGTGATTCGTTCGGACGGCACGCTGGGGGGCTACGCCTATGGCCTCGACATCAAGCGCGCGCTGCTGGAACGCGAAAGCGCTTGATTCCGGGCGGGAAAGCAGCAGTCCGGCCCGGCAAGGAAGCGGATGATGGCCGCTATTTCAATGCGCTGCGTTGACCGAGGCCTTGCCGTCCTTCTTCTCCTGATCCCGGTGCTTCTGCATTTCCCGCAACGATAGGAGCACGGAGATCCCCGCCTGGGCGTTGTGCGGGTCGAAAGCGATGGGCCGGACCACCGCCAGCGCGTTGGTGAAATCGTCATGCCGGGCAAGATCAAAGGCATAGGCGACGCGGATATCCGTCACGTCGGGCGCAAGCTGGAATGCACGAGCCAGCGCGTCCCGAGCATTCTGCGGAGGTGCCTCGCGGCGCAACCCGAAATTCCTGTACCATTGATACAGCACGAGCGGATCGTTGGGATTGCCCGCGTTCGCCCGGCGCAACAGCGTGCCGACTTCCTTCCAGCGCGCGGGATCGTTATTGCCGATGAAGTGCAGATGTTCGGCCTGCGCCTCGGCCTTGTAGAGCAGAGCGCGAACATGCGCTGGATCGAGCGCGAGCACACGATCCAGTGCGTCGGCGGCGCGTTGCCGCAGAGCCGCCTTGGCACTGCTGTCCGAAGCTTCGCTCGCGGTAACGGTGGCGGCGCGGGCGAATTCGAACCAAGCCGACGCGGAAGTGGGGTTGGCCTGCGCGATCAGGGCCAGTGGTTCGACCGCCGAAGCGGCATCGTCGCCGGCCCGGCGCATGAGGCGATAGGGGATGAGCTGCGCTTCCACCGCGTCCAGTTGCTCGATGGCCGGTTCGGGGGCGTCCGAAGCGGGCATATCGAACCTGTAATAGGTCAGCCGTCCCGACCGGTACTTGTCGAGATCCTTGTCCAGCTGGGCCAGATCGCCAAACGCCTGCTGCGCGGCCTCGGGGAGCGCCGTTCCGGTGTTGAGCAGGTTCAGGTAGGCATCCATCTGGCCCTTACGATTCGTGCCGACCACCAGCATGTGGGTCAGCAGCCACGACCGGCCATAGCGGAAGTCCAACTGTTCAGCGTTGCCGCTGAACGACGATTCGCCCAGAATCGACGTGATCGGCACCGGTGTGCTCATGAACAGTCCGTAGGCGCGGTACTTCGGCGGGCGGCCGATTTCGTATCCGCCCTTGGCCGGAAACTCCACGGTCGCCAGCAGTTCGGCAAAGCCTTCGGTGAACCACGCGGGATAGGCGCTGACGAAGTTATGCAGCATGAAATAGTGCGTGTATTCGTGGAAAAGCGTGGAGTCCCGGTCCAGATCCAGTTCGTTGCTGGCGCCTTCCCGGTTGGAGAGGATGATGCTGCCCTCGGTGTCCGGCTTGTAGAAACCCGCGGTGGTCTTGGAGCCTCCCATCAGCTTGGCGACGTTTTCCTGCGAGCGCAGGATGTATATGTCGATCGGCGGGGTATCGGGGTCGAATATCGCCTTGTAGCGATCGTTGAGAACCGTTTCGAACTTCTGCGCCTTTTGCGCGAGCATCCGCAGCGCCTTGGGATCGCCGTCGCTGTACATCACGAAATGCGCGGTGCGGGCGCGATACCAGGCCGCCGCGTGCGCCGGCGTTGCTCCCACCAGCAGCAGCGCGGCGGTCGCCAGCGCTGTAACCCCCGCGATCCTGCCGCGCATCTGCCTTGCCCCCTCGCTTGGCCCCCTGACCAAGACCGCGGCGAGTTTCACAAGGTTTCAGAGGTTTGCAACCGGCTTTTCGATCGGATTTAGACGAAACTGTAGGGGTCGATATCAACGGCCACCCGCACCCCTTGCGGGAAGCGCAACGGGTCCAGCCAGGCACGGATCACGCGCTGGAGTTCGGTGGAGCGGCGCGCGTTGACAAGCAGGCGGTAGCGATAGCGACCGCGCAGCAGCGAAAGCGGAGCCGGGGCGGGGCCAAGGATCATCACGTCGGGCAGTTCCGGACGGGTGCCGCCGATCGCGCGCGCCGCCTCGCGCGCTTCGGCCTCGTCCTCGCTCGAGACGATGATCGCCGCCCAGCGCCCGAACGGGGGCGCGCCGGCGTCGCGGCGCGCTTCGGTCTCGGCGGCGTAGAAAGCGTCGCGGTCGCCGCTGGCCAGTGCCTCGATCACGGGCGCCTCGGGATGGCGGGTCTGGATCAGGACTTCGCCCGGCTTCTCGCCGCGCCCGGCCCGCCCGGCAACTTGCGCGATCTGCTGATAGGTGCGCTCCGCCGCGCGCAGATCACCGCCCTCCAGGCCCATGTCGGCATCGATCACCCCAACCAGCGTCAGGTCGGGGAAGTGATAGCCCTTGGTCACGAGCTGCGTGCCGACGATCACGTCGATCGCCTTGTTCGATGCCTGCTCCACGAATTCGGCGGCCTTGGCAGGACTTGTCAACGTGTCTGAAGTTACCAGTGCAACCCGCGCCTTGGGAAGGATTTCCGCCACCTCGTCGGCGATGCGTTCCACGCCCGGCCCGCAGGCGACAAGGCAGTCCGGCTCGCCGCATTCGGGGCATTTGTCGGGCGTCGGCACTTCGTGTCCGCAGTGGTGGCAGGCCAGCCGGCGCGACAGGCGGTGCTCTACCAGCCAGGCGGAACAGTTCGGGCACTGGAAGCGATAGCCGCAGTTGCGGCACAGCGTCAGCGGGGCGTAGCCGCGCCGGTTGAGGAACAGCAGCGACTGTTCGCCCTTTTCCAGCCGGTCCTTCAGCGCTTCCACCAGCGCAGGCGCAAGCCAGTGGCCGCGCGGCGGCTGCTGTTCGCGCAGATCGACCACTGCGATATCGGGCAGCGACGCTCCGCCGAATCGATCGGGCAGCACCACCCGCTCGTAGCGGCCGGCTTCGGCCATCTGCAGGCTTTCGAGCGCGGGGGTGGCGCTGGCGAGGATCACCGGCACGCGTTCGAACCGGGCGCGCATCACCGCCACGTCGCGCGCGTTGTAGCGCACGCCATCGTCCTGCTTGAACGAGATTTCGTGCGCCTCGTCGACGACGATCAGGCCAAGTCGCGCGAAGGGCAGGAACAGCGCGGAGCGCGCGCCCACCACAACGCGCGCGTCACTCCCCGCGATGGCGCGCCAGGCGCGGCGGCGCTCGGAGGACTTGAGCGAGGAATGCCAGGTCACCGGCGCGGCGCCGAAGCGCGCCTCGAAGCGCTTGAGGAAACTTTCGGTCAGCGCGATCTCGGGCAGCAGCACCAGGACTTGCTGTCGCTTCCCGATCGCGCGGGCGATGGCTTCGAAATAGGTTTCGGTCTTGCCCGAACCGGTCACGCCATCGAGCAGAAACGGACGGAAGGCATGCTCTTCCACCGCCGCGACGAACTTGGCTGCCGCCTCGCGCTGCTGGTCCGAAAGATCCGGCACGGCATGGCGCGGATCGGGCGCGGGGTAGGGGCGGTCGCTGTCCACCAGCACGGGTTCGAGCAGGCCGGCATTGACCATCCCGCGCAGGACGCCGTCGGAAACGCCGGCGATCTCCGACAGTTCGCGGATCGTCGCCTGCTGGTCGATCAGCAGGTCCAGCGCCTGCGCGCGTTGCGGAGTGAGCCGTCCTGTCGGTTCCCGCCCGGTCAGGCGGTATTCGGTGACGGTGCCGCCGCCCCGCAGCGCCGCCGTGCTCGAGAGCGCCATGCGCGCAACCGAGGCGATCGGAGCGAGGTAATAGTCGGCGCACCATTCGATCAGCCGGCGGAGCGGCGCGGGCAGGGGCGGCACCGGCAGCACGGCGAGAAGCGGCCGCAGCTTCGAATCGGGAACCTCGGTGCCGGGCAGCCGCTCTGCCTCCCACACCACGCCGATGATCTGGCGCGGGCCAAGCGGCGCGACCACCACCGAGCCCGGCTCCACCGCCATGCCATCGGGCACGCGGTAGTCCAGCGGGCCGAGGGCGGCGTTGAAGACGAGGCAGCGGACGCGGTTCATGCGTGGATGGTTATATGGGGCGGATCGTGCACGGGCAAAGGGGCGCAGCCTCTGGCATGGGGATACACTTGCGCCCGCCACGCGCTATAGGCGTGAGGGAATCACTTTCCGGTCAGGACCACACCCATGAAGTTCTTCGTCGATACTGCCGATACCGCCGAAATCGCCGACCTCGCCGCCACCGGCCTGCTCGACGGCGTGACCACGAATCCTTCTTTGATTGCCAAATCCGGCAGGGATTTCATAGAGGTTACGAAGGAAATCTGCGGTCTTGTCGAAGGCCCGGTCTCGGCCGAAGTGGTCGCGCTCGATCACGAAGGCATGATGCGCGAGGCGGAAATCCTGCGGAAGATCGCCGACAACGTGTGCATCAAGGTGCCGCTGACGATCGACGGGTTGAAGACCTGCAAGAAGCTGACCGGCGATGGCACGATGGTCAACGTCACGCTGTGCTTCTCGGCCAACCAGGCCCTGCTTGCGGCCAAGGCCGGGGCGAGCTTCATCTCGCCCTTCGTCGGCCGGCATGACGATAACGGCTTCGACGGCATGGAACTGATCCGCGATATCCGCCTGATCTACGACAACTACGCCTTCGCCACCGAGATTCTCGTCGCCTCGATCCGCCATGGCGTGCATGTGCTGGAATCGGCCAAGATCGGCGCGGACGTGATCACCGCGCCGCCCGCGGTCATCAAGGGCCTGTTCAAGCACGTGCTGACCGACAAGGGCATCGAAGGCTTCCTTGCCGACTGGGCAAAGACCGGCCAGAAGATCGGCTGAACCGGGAAATGACGCCGCGCGCCTGCCGGGATGGGCGCGCGGCCACTGAAAGAACGCAAAGACCTTGGCCGAAGAAACGCCCCTCGATCAGTTCCGCTCCGTCCTTGCCGGCACCGCCCGCGTGGTGTCGGACGATCCGGAAGTGGACGTCGCGTGGACGGCGGATGCGCCCAGCCAGTCCGGCGCGCATTTCCGCCTGCCTATGCCGGGTCGATCGCTGCCCGCCGCGCAGGTGGCCGAGGCGCGGGGTTTCGCCGATGCCATGGCGTTGCGGCTGCGCCATCACGATCCCGTGCTCCATCAGCGCGGCGCGCCGAACGAGGCGGTGGCGCGGGCGTGCTACGACGCGGTCGAGCAGGTCCGGTATGAGGCGCTGGGGTCGGACGGCTATGCCGGGATGCGCGACAATCTGGACGCCGCGCTGGCCACGCGGATGGCGTCCGATCCCATCGCGCGCGCAGCCAAGCCCGATGATGTGCCCTTGCAGGCAGCGGTCGCGCTGTTGCTGCGCGAACGGCTGACCGGCCAGCCGATTCCCGCCAGCGCGCAGCTCGGTACCTCGATGGTGCGCAGCTGGATCGAACAGCGCGTGGGCGGCGACTTCGATGCGCTGGCCGCCGCGCTCGAAGACCAGAAAGCGTTCCAGCATCTCACGCTGGACATGCTCCAGCATCTCGAACTGACGCAGGCCGCCAATCCCGACCAGCCCGAAACCGAGGAGGACGAGGGCGAGGATCAGGAAAACGATCGCGAGGACGAGCAGGACAATTCGGAAAGCGACGCCGAAAGCCAGCCGGTCGAGGCGGCGGGCGAGACGACCGAGGGCGACGAGGAAACCGATACCGAGCAGGAAATCGAGAGCCCCGAGGACGCGGCCGACGCCGACATGGCCGACGAGGGCGATGAAGGCATGCTGCCGACGCGCCCGAACCGGCCGTGGACCGACCTGCCCGATGATTTCGACTACAAGGCCTTCACCACCGTCTACGACGAAGTGGTCTCCGCGACGGACCTGTGCGACGAGGAGGAGCTGACCCGCCTGCGCGCCTACCTCGACACCCAGCTCAAGGGGTTGCAGGGCGTCGTCACACGGCTTGCCAACCGGCTTCAGCGCCGGCTGATGGCCCAGCAGAACCGTTCGTGGGATTTCGACCAGGAAGAAGGCTTGCTCGATGCCGCGCGGCTGGCGCGCGTCGTGATCTCGCCGGGGCAGTCGCTGTCCTACAAGGTGGAGCGCGATGTCGAGTTCAAGGATACCGTCGTCACCCTGCTGATCGACAATTCCGGCTCGATGCGCGGGCGGCCGATCTCGATCGCGGCGATCAGCGCAGACATCATGGCGCGCACGCTGGAACGCTGCGGGGTGAAGACGGAGATTCTCGGCTTCACCACCCGCGCCTGGAAGGGCGGGCAATCGCGCGAGGCATGGCTGGCCGCCGGACGGCAGGCGAATCCCGGCCGTCTCAACGATTTGCGGCACATTGTTTACAAGAAGGCTGATGAACCGTGGCGGCGGGCGCGGCGCAATCTGGGCCTGATGATGCGCGAAGGGCTGCTCAAGGAAAACATCGACGGCGAAGCGCTGCTGTGGGCGCATGCCCGTCTGCTGGCACGGCCCGAGGACCGGCGCGTGCTGATGGTCATTTCGGACGGCGCGCCGGTCGACGATTCGACGCTTTCGGTGAACAGCGCGGGCTATCTCGAGCAGCATCTGCGCAAGGTGATCGACTGGATCGAAAAGCAGTCGCCGGTTCAACTCGTCGCCATCGGCATCGGCCATGACGTGACGCGCTATTATCGCCGCGCGGTGACCATCATGGATGCCGAACAGCTGGGCGGCACGATGGTCGAACAGCTGGCCGACCTGTTCGAGGACGATTGACGCGCTTGTTTTAATCGATCAGTTAAATGCGATGAGCATGCCATCACGCCCCGCTTCCGCGGCCAGCACCGTATCCGAAGCCGTCGCCACCCGCCGATCTGTCCGCCGGTTCCTGCCCGATCCGGTCGATCGGGCCGTGCTGGAGCGCGTGCTGGAAAAGGCGCAGCGCGCGCCGTCGGGCGGGAACGTGCAACCCTGGAACGCGCTGGTGCTGACAGGCGAGCCTCTGCAACGCCTGTTCGCGCATGTGGCGGCGGTGATCCCTCAAGGCCGTGCGGCCCATGCCCCGGAATACGATATCTATCCGCCGGAACTGTCCGGCCCCTACGAAGCGCGCCGTTTCGGCGTGGGCGAGGCGCTCTATGCCGCGCTGGGCATCGCGCGCGAGGACAAGCGCGGGCGGCTGACGCAGTTCATGGACAACTTCCGCGCGTTCGGCGCGCCGGTGCTGATGCTGATCCACACGCCGCGCACGATGGGGCCGCCGCAGTGGTCGGACATCGGCATGTGGTTGCAGACGGTGATGCTGCTGCTGCGCGAAGAAGGACTCGATTCGTGCGCGCAGGAGGCCTGGGCGGTCTATCAGCGGCAGATTCGCGAATGCGTGGCGATTCCGCAGGATCACATCTTCTTCTGCGGCCTTGCCATCGGGCATGGCGATGCCGATGCTGTCGTCAACCGGTTTCCGGTGCCGCGCGCGCCGCTCGCGGAAGTCCTGACCTTCGAGGGTTTCTGACGGACGCCGCGCCGGAACGTTCCGGTCCGTCGTGTTCATACAATCGCGCCGTCTTTATGCCCGCTACTACGCGAGGCTGTTGGCACCGGCTGGGAAATCCTTCTATGGTGTGCCAGCAAGCATAATTACAAAGCGGGGTCGCGCTTATCTGGCGTGGAGCGACGGCGGCAGCCGTCCGGCCATGGGGAGCGCATATGCGGTATCATTCGGCAGGAGCGGCGACTGGCGCCGCACGCGGAGTCAAGGCGGCGCTGAAGGCGCTGTTGCTGGGCGTGGCAGGTTGCGGCCTGTTTGCTGGCGGCACGGCCCAGGCACAGGGCGACTCCTTGTCGCTCAGGGACAGCTTCCCGCTGGGAAGCGGCGGCGGAAGCGCGCTGTGCCAGGTACAGTCACGCACCGGGGATAGCGCCAACGCCGGCGCGTTCGACCGGACGTGGGCGATCGTGTGCCGCGATTCGGCGCTGCCCGTCGGCTATGTCTTCGCGCTGCGGAACAATGCGGGCGATCCCGCTGTGCGGCTGGCGGAGCGGCGCCGCGCCTCGGTCGATTGCACGGGCGCCCTGCCGGCCGCGCCGGCTTCCTGGTCGCGCGAGGACTGCCGCTGGCGCTCGCCCGAACTCGGTTACGAAGTCTTGCGTGCCGATCGCGGCAAGGTGACCTATATCGTAGAAGGTTTCTCGGCGTATCACGGCGCGCTTTCGCTGGCGGTCCGGTCGATCATGGCGGACAAGGCGCTGGACGAACCGATCGAGGTCGCCACGACGTCGATCGACGATTCCGAAGCCTATGCCCGCATCCAGGCGCTCACGCTCGATCCCGCCACGGCCCTGGCCGAAGGCTATCGCCGGAACAATTCGGGCGACTATGCCGATGCTGCCGCCTATTTCGAAACGCTGGACCAGCGGCAGGCGTCGCAAGGCGATGTGCCGATCGATCGTGTCGAGTTCCTCGTGAACGCGGCGCTGCAACGCTCCAACCTTGGCCAGTTCGCCGAAGCGGAGGCGCTGTTCACGCGCGCTGACGCCATGCCGGCAGGCACCGCTGCGGTCGAGCGCCTGCGCCGCAATTATGAAGCGATCCACCTGCTCAACCGCGAGAAATACGCCGAAGCGCTCGACCGGCTGGGCGTGCCCTTGCGGACGATCGGAGCGACCGGCGCGGACGCATTGCGCGAGCGGATGGAACTGACGCCATCGGTGGCGCGACGGGTGAATTCCTCCGACAATTCCGCCAGTGCGATCGGCATGGTCGACGACCTCAAGCTGACCGAGGACGAACGCTCCCTGATTCTCGATGCGCAGGCTTTGCACCTGAAGGGATCGGCGCTGCGTCTGCTCGGGCGCAACGACGATGCACGGCAAGCGCTGCGGCAGGGGCTGGAGCGCGCCATCGCGATCCGCAATGGCCGTGTGGTCTCGATCGTGCGGATGCGTTCGCAGATGATGACCGAGCTGGCCGCGATCGACGAGAGCGAGGGCAAGCTCGCCTCGGCCGAGGCGTTGCTGCGCGGGGCGATGGACATCGTCGGCGTCCAGTACCCCGATACGCGCAGCCTGGCCGTCACGCAGGCCCGGCTCGCGTCCTTCCTTACGCGCCATGGCAAGCAGGACGAGGCGCTGAAGCTTTATCATGATGTCGTGGCCCGCTCGATCGAGCGGCGCAACGGCCTGTCCGGTCTCTCGCGCCAGATGTCGCCCTATCTCGACATGCTGGTCGCGCGCATGGGCACCGATCCGGCGGCGAGCGGTGATTTCCTCGCCGCGTCGCAGATCATTGTCCGCCCCGGCGTGGCCGAAACCCAGGCGGTGCTGTCGCGCGGGCTGTCGGCGGGCAGCGACGATGCCGCGCGGCTGTTCCGCCAGTCGGTCAGCCTTGGCCGCTCGATCGAACGCGCGCGGATGCAGTTCGCCGCGCTGCAGAGGCTGGAGGACGCCGCGTCCCGCAAGGACGAAATCGCGCAGGCGCAGCAGATGATCCAGGATCTGGAGGCGCAGGAGCAGACCACCGTCGTCCAGCTTGCCGCGTTCGCGCGCTATCGCGTGGTGTCTCAGCGCGCCATTCCCGAAGCCGAGCTCAAGGCGGGGCTGGCACCGGGTGAAGCCTATGTGAAGATGGCCGCGCTGGGGCCGGACGTGTTCGTGTACTTCGCCACCAAGGACAAGGCGGTCGCCTATCGCGTGCCGATGACCGGCGGCGAGATCCAGGCAGCGGTCGCGCGGATGCGCGATTCGATCTCCAAGTTCGATGGCCGCCAGTACGTGACCAATCCGTTCGACGTGAAGGACGCGCGCGGCGTCTATCGCGCGCTGTTCGATCCTGTCGCTGCCGACATGGCCTCGGTGCATCACCTGATCTTCGAGCCGGACGGGGCGCTGCTCAGTCTGCCGGCGAACCTGCTCATCACCGATGACGCCTCGCTCGCCGCCTATCAGAAGCAGGCGGACAATCCCGCAGGCGATCCGTTCGACATGCGCGGGGTGGCATGGCTTGGGCGTGACCGCATCGTGTCCACGTCGGTTTCGGCGCGGTCCTTCATGGAGTCGCGCAAACAGCCGCTGTCGAAGGCGCATTCGGCCTATCTCGGGCTGGGGCACAATGCCACGGTGTCCGGGGCAGGGGCGATCCAGGTGGCGCGGATGCGCGGCATGGAGGCGGAGATGGACCGCAGCGGCTGCGACTGGCCGCTGGCCGCGTGGAACCGGCCGATTTCGCAGGAGGAACTGGTCAGCGCACAGAAGGTGCTGCGCAACGAAGGCACCGATCTGATGATCGGCGCGGCGTTCTCCGACACCGCGATCAAGGCGCGGCGCGATCTGGCCGATTTCCGCATCCTGCACTTCGCCACGCACGGGCTGGTTACACCTCCGCGGGACGATTGCCCGACCCGGCCCGCGCTGCTCACGTCGTTCGGTCCGGCCGGCTCCGATGGCTTGCTCAGCTTTTCGGAGATCTTCGATCTCAAGCTCGATGCCGATCTGGTGATCCTGTCCGCTTGCGACACGGCCGGGCAGGCCGACATCAGCGTAACGCGTGAAACCGGCCTGGCGACCGGCGGCGGATCGGCGCTGGAAGGGCTGGTGCGCGCGTTCATCGGTGCCGGCGGACGCGCCGTGCTGGCCAGCCATTGGCCCGCCCCCGATGACTTCATGGCCACGACCCGCCTGATCGGCGGGCTGTTCGAGGCGGTGCCGGGCGAAAGCTCGGGCGAGGCGCTGCTGAAAGCGCAGCGCAAGCTGATGGACGATGTCGATACCTCGCACCCCTATTACTGGGCGGGCTTCGCGGTGATCGGCGATGCGGCGCGGCCATTGCTGCGCGATGCGGCGCCGGCGGGTGCCGGTTCCGGAACCGCCGCCGGAAGAGTCCGGTAAGCGGATGCCGGAGGCGAAATCGGCCTTGATGGACGTGTCTGACTGGGGCCGCCGCTTTCGGCGCGGCGTGGCGCAGCTTGGCCGCCAGCGTGTGGCCGTGGCGGTGCTGCTGCTGGCGACGGCGCTGTTCGCGGCGTTGTTCAGTTGGCAAATTCCGCTGCTGCGCGATGCGGAAAGCGCGCTCTACGATATTCGGGCGGCCAACTTCGCGCCGCGCGTCGACCCTGACAAGCGCATCGCCATGGTCGTCTATACCGCCGATACCAACCGCGCCACGGGTCAGATATCGCCGGTCGATCGCACCATCCTTGCCAAAGCGCTCGCCCAGATCGACCGCATCGGGGTGAAAGGCGTGGGCATCGACATCCTGTTCGATTCGCCGCAGGACGATGACCCACTGCTCCAGTCGACGCTGAAAGGCATGAAGACACCGGTCTTCCTGGCCTATGCCGACAACCGGACCAATCGCGACGCGATCACCTATGAGCAGGAGCAGGACCTGCGCCGCTTCATCTCGGCGGCGCAGACCGCAAACGTGAAGCCGGCAAGCATCCTGCTGGAAACCGACAACGATGGCGTCGCGCGGGCGTGGCCCATGCAGTATCCGGGGCTGCCGCCGCTGCTTTCGGTGGCGATGACGCAGCATGTGGCGGGGGATGCCGATCCGCGCTTTGCGACGTACATGGGGCCGATCCGTTTCCGGTCCCCGACGGCGAGCGATCGCCCGGTATTCGACAAGATCCCGATCGACCTGCTGGCCGATCCGGAAACCGCGCCGCTGGTCGCCGATGCGATCAAGGGGCGCTATATTCTGATCGGTGGCGATTTCTCGGACTTCGACCAGTTCGACACACCCTTCACCCGCACCGGCAACCCGGTGACCGGCGAAACCCGCATGATCGGCGTGGAAGTCCACGCCAGCATGCTGGCGCAACTGCTCGACAAGGCGCTGACGCTGCCGCCGCCGGTGGCCATCAAGGTGCTGGCGGCGCTGCTGGCGGTGGGGCTCGGCGCGGTGACCGCGGCGGTGCGCACGCGCACCTGGCTGCTGGCGCTGGCGGTGATCGGGCAATTCGGCCTGTTCCTGGGGCTGCCGTTCCTGATCGAGCGGGCGGGGATGGATACGCTGCGGATGCCCGCGATGGGCTGGCTCGTTGGCTGGCTGATCGCCTATACCGCGATCAGCGCGGCGCTGCGCGCCATCAACGCCGCACAGCGTGAATTCGCGCAAGGGGCGCTGGGCAAGTATCTGCCGCGCTCGGTCGCTTCGGAAATCATGCGCAATCCCGAACGGCTGTCGCTGCACGGCGAAAAGCGCGAGATATTCTGCCTGTTCAGCGATCTCGAAGGGTTCACCAAACTGACTCACGCGGTCGAACCCGAAGTGATCGCCCGGCTGCTCAACGATTATCTCGACCGCCTGAGCGCGGTGGTCCTGCAATATGGTGGCACGCTGGACAAGTTCGTCGGCGATGCCGTGGTGGCGTTCTGGGGCGCGCCGATCGCCTATCCCGACGATGGCGAGCGCGCCGTTCGCGCAGCCTACGCGATGTACCTGGCCGGCGAGGAATTTCGCAAGAACGTGCCCGAAGGCGTGCCCCGGATCGGCCGCACCCGCGTGGGGCTGCATTATGGCGAGGCGATCGTCGGCAACTTCGGAGGGGAAGGCCGCATCCAGTACACCGCGCTGGGCGATGCGATGAACACCGCCGCGCGGCTGGAAGGCGCCAACAAGCCGCTGGACACCACTGTTCTGGTCAGCCGGGCGGCGATGGAGCGATCCGGGCTGGACTGGTTCCGCCCGATGGGAACGATCACGCTGCGCGGTCGCGCCACGCCGGTCGACGTGTTCGAACCGCTGCCCGACATGCCCGCGGCGGAACGCGCGGCGGTGGCCGATCTGATAACCGCGCACGACGCCGGGGACAGCGACCGTGTGCTTGGACTCACAGACAAGCTGCTGGAAATGGCGCATTCAGACGATGCAGTGCTCAATCTCCTCCAGAGATTGCAGCATACGCATAAGGGAGAAAGTTATGTCCTTGGCTGACACGAAGACGCGCAAGGCCGTCGTCGCGGGGCTGATGGCTGCGGGATGCCTGTTTTCGGCCGGTTCCGCGCTGGCCCAGGCGATCGTCGTGCGATCGACCGGGCCTTCCGCCGCCGAATATCCGCAAGGGCGCAAACTGCCCGCCAACGCCAGTGTCACGCTGCGCGCGGGCGACCGGCTGACGGTGCTCGACAAGGCCGGCACGCGGGTGCTGTCCGGTCCTGGTTCCTTCGCGCTCAACGGCGCGATCAACCGCGACGAAACGGCGGGCAGCGCGCTTGCCAGCCTGACCGTGCGGACCCCCGGCGCCCGTGTGCGGACGGGGGCGGTGCGCGGCGCGCCACTGGCGGCATCGACCGCGGAAGCGAACGCGCCCGATAGCGTGTGGTATGTCGATGTCAGCAAGGGCGGCACGTTCTGCGTGGCCGATCCGACCGCGCTGGTCCTCTGGCGACCCAATCGCGCGAGCGAAGGCGCGGGCAAGCTGCTCTCCGCCGATGGTTCGATGGCCGACGTCGCCTGGAAGGCCGGCAGCGCGCTGAAGCTTTGGCCGGTGGCATCGGTGCCGGTGGTGGACGGGCAGAGCTATACCTTCAGCAACCCGGTCGGCCCGACCGTGAACATCCGGCTGAAACTGCTGGCGAGTGTCCCATCCGAGGACATGGCCGTGGCATCGGTGTTTGCGGACAACGGCTGCAACGCGCAACTTGACGTCATCGCCAATTCCGCCGCACCGCAGGCGTCGGGCGGATGAAGGGGGCAGGCACGATGGGCAGGCTGAAAACAGGCAGGCTGAAATCCGCGATCGCGGCCACTGTGCTGGCGCTGGGGCTTTCGGTGTCCGGCATGGCGCTGGCGCAGGTGGTCGTGGTGCGATCGACCGGTCCTTCGGCGGTCAGCTATCCGCCGGGGAAGCGGCTGCCCGCCGGGGCGACCGTGACCTTGCGCGCCGGCGACGTGGTGACCGTGCTGGATCGCGCGGGAACGCGGGTGCTGCGCGGGGCAGGCAGTTTCGCGATGAACACGCTGGCCAGCCGTGATGCCGGCTCGGCGGCGCTGCTGGCGCGCTCGCTCAGCAATCCGGTGTCGGTGCGTGCCGGCGCGGTGCGCGGTGGATTGCCGGCGCAGGGCGGTGAAGGCGGGCAAGCAGCTGAACCCATCCCGGTCAGCATCTGGCTGGCCGATATCGACCAGGGCGGGCGGGTATGTCTGCCGCGCGGCAGCGATCTTTATCTGTGGCGCAAGGCGTCCGAAGCCCGGCGGTTTGTCTGGCTGGGGGAAAGCGCCGGCGGCGGTACCGTGCGGGTCGCCCTGCCGAGCCGGACGGCCGGGGTCGCCTGGCCGCGGGCGCAGGTGGAATTGTTCGACGGGCACAGTTACCGGGTTGCGGAAGAAGGCGATCCGAACAAGGGTGTGGACTTCGAAGTGGTGATGCTGGACCCGGAAGCGGTACCGGCTGACGCCGCCTCGCTGGGAACGCTCCTGCTCGACAACGGGTGCAAGGCCCAGTTCGATTGGCTGGCCGCCAGTCTCGAACAGCTTGACGGGGCTGCACAAGGATAGGCAGGGGATTGCACCTGCATTGAAAACCACGGCATGGGCGGCACGAGGCCGGATCACGCCACTATTTGACAACCGATAATCATAACAGGGTCGCGCCTGATGGAGTTACGGATCGGATGCCCGATTACGTCGCAGCGCGCCCGTTCGGGAGCGAGCCTGTTTCCGCTGTTGTCCGCCGGCCTGCCGGCGGAGGCAGAGTCCTGTCGGCCGCGCTGGCCGCGGTGCTTCTCGTTCCCGCCGGGCAGGCACTGGCACAGGCGGTGCCGCCGCCCGCGCCCGTCGGCGCGCAGCCGCCCACGCGCGAGGAAATCGAACGTGGCGTAGCCGAAGGCACGCTGAACAAGAGCGGGCCGGTCGCGGTCGACACGTCGGCGGTCGAGCGCGCGCCGTGTCCGCTGTCTTCGCCCGATTTCGCCGGCATCCGCCTCAAGCTGTCGAGCGTGACGTTCGCGGGCATGGACAAGCTCCCGGGCGTGGACCTGTCCGACAGCTACCGCGAATACGTCGGCACCGACCAGCCGGTTTCGATCATTTGCGACATCCGCGATCGCGCCGCCACCAAGCTGCGCGGCGCCGGCTATCTGGCGGCGGTGCAGGTGCCGCCGCAGAAGATCACCGATGGCAACGTCAGGCTGGACGTGCTGCTGGCGCATCTTTCGCGCATCCAGATCAAGGGTGATGCGGGTGCGTCCGAAGGCGCGCTGCTGCGCTATCTCAACAAGCTGACTGCCGAGCCGGTGTTCAACACCTATCAGGCGGAACGCTACCTGCTGCTGGCCAAGGACGTGCCGGGGCTGGACGTGCGGCTGGCGCTGCGCCCGGTGGATGGCGCGCCGGGCGAGGTGATCGGCGAAGTCTCGGTCCGGCGCACGCCGGTCTATGCCGATTTCTCGGTCCAGAATTTCGGGTCGAAGGCCGTCGGCCGGTTCAATGGCCTGTTGCGCGCGCAGTTCAACGGGCTGACGGGGCTTGGCGATACCACCACAGTCAGCTTCTTCGCCACGCCCGAATTCCGCGAACAGAAAGTGCTGCAGATCGGGCACGAGATGCGGCTGGGCGGCGAAGGCTTCACGCTGCGCGGGGATTTCACCTATGCCTGGACCAATCCCACCACCGTGGGGGCCAGCCAGTTCCATTCGCGCACGCTGGTCGCCTCGCTGGAGGCGCGCTATCCGTTCGTGCGGCGGCAGGCGTTCAACCTGTCGGCTTCGGGCGGGCTGGATCTGATCAACCAGCAGGTCGATTTCGGGGCGATCCGCTTCAACGAGGACCGGCTGAGAGTTGCCTTCGTGCGGCTCGACCTGAACGGGCTTTCACGCCAGAGCCTGCTCGGCCGCGATGGCTTCACCCCCTATGAACCGCACTGGAACTGGGGGCTGTCGGTCGAGGCGCGGCACGGCCTGTCGATCCTCGACGCCACGAAGAGCTGCGCCGGCCTGTCGCTGGCGGCTTGCGGCGCGGTCACGCCCAGCCGGTTCAGCGGCGATCCCGAAGGGTCGCTGATCCGCGCTTCGGGCGAATTCGATTATCGCCCGGTCCGCAATGTCACGATCGCGGTGGCGCCGCGCGCGCAATACGCGTTCGACAACCTGCTGTCCTACGAACAGTTCTCCGGCGGCAACTACACCGTTGGGCGCGGGTATGATCCGGGGGCGGCCATCGGCGACAGCGGCATCGGCGTGCGCACGGAGCTGCGCATCGGTTCGCAGTTCCCCAAGGAGCCGGGCAAGCCGGCGTTCCAGCCCTATGCCTTCTTCGATGCGGCGTGGGTCTGGAACCGCGACAAGGTAGCCGGCGTGCCCGATCCGCAACGGCTGTTCTCGGCCGGCGCCGGCGTGCGCGCAACGTTGTTCGACGCGGTGCGGGTCGATGGCGTGGTGGCGGTGCCGCTGCGCGATACGGTGCTGCAGAAGGTCAAGGGTGATGTCCGCTTCCTGATCAATCTTTCGATCCAGCTCGCCCCGTGGCGGCTGTGAAGGGGGCGTTCCAGATGCGAACGGAAGGCAAGGCCATGGTTCAATCGGCACTCCACGCGGGGCGCAACGCTCCGGCTTCCCGCAAGGCCGGCACGCGCCGGGTTCTTCAGAAGCTGCTCGCCGGCGCCTCGACCGGCGCGGCGGCGCTGATCATCAACGCCATTCCGCTGGCCGGGCCGGCCTGGGCTCAAGCCGTCAATGGCGCGCCCACGGTCGTATTCGGGGCCAACGCGCCGGTCCGTGCGGCCGGCAGCGACACGATCACCGTGAACGCGCACGACGCGCTGGTGGACTGGACGGCGACCGACGCGGGCGGGGTGTTCCTGCCCACCGGCAACACGCTGACCTTCAATGCCGATACCAGCGTTTCCGGCGACTATACCGTGCTCAACCGTGTGAGCTCGTCCGCGGCGGGGGCATCGCCGTTGCAGATCAACGGCACGGTCAATTCCGGCGATGCCGGCCGCATCTGGTTCTATAACCCGACCGGCTGGGTGGTCGGCTCCTCCGGCGCGTTCAACGTCGGCAGCCTGCTGCTGACGGCCAGCCCGGTGACGATCAATGCCGGCAATCCCGATGGGCAGAAGTTCGCGGGAGCGAACGGCGCGATCACCCTGGGGCAGGCGCCGAACGCCGGCGCTTCGATCACGGTGCAGAATGGCGCGCAGATCACCACGGTGGCGCCGGGCAGCTATGTGGCGCTGGTTGCGCCGCGCGTGGTGCAGGGCGGCACGGTCAGCGCCAACGGGGCGGTCGCCTATGTCGGGGCCGAAGCCGCGACGCTGACGGTGAACAACGGCCTGTTCAACATCACGGTCGATACCGGCACCACCGATGCCAACGGCGTGGTCCACACCGGCACCACCACCGGTGCGGCCGCCACCTTCAGCGATCCCTACCACGGGATATATCTGGTCACCGTGCCCAAGAACGATGTGACCACCATGCTGGTGTCGGGTTCGCTGGGCTATGCGCCCGCCGTTGCCGCCAACAGCGAAATCGATGGCACGATCACGCTGTCCGCCGGTTACAACGTGTCGGGCGGAAACGTGAACTTCCCCGCGACTCCGGCGGCAGCGGGCGGGCGGATATCCGTCTCCGGGCTCACCACGTCCAACCAGGTCCTCGCGACGGCCAGCGACCGCATCGATGTCGATGCCACCGCCTCGTCCACGAACTTCCAGTCCACCCAGCTCGTCGCCCTGCGCGCGCGCAACGCGGTCGGGCTTTCGGCCGCGGCGGGCCGCCAGATCAGCACCGGCGGCATTCTGGAGATCGACGCCACGACCGGCCCGGTTGGCGGCTCGGCGACCATAACCCTCACCGGCGGGGGGCGTCTGGCGGTCGGCAGCGATCTCAACGTGGACGTTTCGGGCAAGGGTGGCATCGAATTCGATCCCCAGAATCCGCAGCAATTCCTGGCGGGCAGCACCGGCAAGGATGCCAGTGGCGGCTCGATCACCACCACGATCACCAATGGCCAGCTTGCCGTGACTGGCCAGGCGCTTCTGGCTGCCAACGCCTATGGTGGCGCGGGAGCGTTGAACTTCGGCCGTTCCGACGCCGGGGCCATCAGTTTCACGCAGAGCGGCGTCAATTCCAGCGTGGAGATCGGCCCGGATGGCGATCGGCAGTGGCTGCGGTTGCAAGCGCTGGGCAGGCCTGACAGCCCGTCTAGCTATTACATCTATACGCTTCCGGTCGCGGGCGCGGGATCGAGCGCGGGCAACGTTTCGCTGAACGTGGCGGATGGCATCTTCGCGGCCGGCGCCACGTTCCTGGAAGCCGGCTCCAGCACCGCGCTGGGAAGCGACAACGTCCTCTACGATGCCCGCACCGGAAGCGTTTCCGCCAGCTTCGCCAACGGCAGTTTCAGCCTGGGCGGACTCAGCCTGTCCAACGATGCCTCGGCCAGCAAATCCGCTGTCGTCGGCGATGTCTCGCTCGCGCTGGACGCAGCGCATCTGACATTCGATGATGCTTCGAACTATGGCCTGTCGCTGTACAGTTCCTTGTCGGCGACGGCGGGCGCCGTCAACCCGCAGACCGGCCAGCCCATAGGCCCGAACACTCTGCGGCTGTCTCTGACCAACGGTTCCACGCTGGATACGCCGCAGGGTATCTCGCTCGAGACGTATAGCACGTCTCCGTTCGCGGGCGCATCGCGCACCGGTGACATCGTGGTGAACGTCAGCGGCGCGAGCACGATCGATTCGTCTTACTTTTCGGCCAGCGCTCGTGCGAGCGGGACGAGCAGCGCCGCCACGGATGCCGTTTCGGGCAACATCTCCATCACGGCCAGTGGCGGCAGCGCCATTGCTCTCTCTGGCGCGCTCAGCGCATCCACCGAAGCAACCGGCGCGGAGGATCTGGACGGCGCCGGCAACGGCACCGCGGGCGACATCACGTTGCGGATCGAGGATTCGTCGCTTTCGACGGATTCCCTTTCGCTTACGTCCTCCGGCTATGCGGGGTACAACTATGGCGGAGGTGCGCGGTCGGGCCTCGGCACCGGCGGGCATGTGTCCCTCTCGCTCGATGGCTTCAACGCTTCGCTGACGGCGGGATCGGTCACGCTTGACAGCCTTGGCACCGCCGTGCGCAATCTCGGTTTCGCGGCCTTGTCCGGCGGCACGGTTTCGGCATTCGCTGCTCCGCCTTCCTCCGGCCATCCGCACGGGGGCGAAGGCGTTGGCGGGACGACCGAATTCACGATCAACGACGGCACCGCGACGATCGATACACTGACCATCTCGGCCAACGGCTTTGGCGGGCAGGGCGACAGTTATGGCTTGACCACCCCGGTCGATGGCGGGGCGGGCACGGGCGGCACCGCTTCGCTCACCGTCAACGGCGGCACGTCCAGCATTGCCAGCCTCACGATCGAGGCGAGCGGACGCGGCGGGGCGGGTTCGTATCAGGACTCCTATGCCGGGATCGACGCGGGCAACGGCGGCGCCGGCGTGGGCGGCAATGCCAGCCTGACGCTCAACGGCGGCTCGCTCGCCAGCAATGCGGTCGTGCTGCGGGCCGAAGGCAATACCGACTATTTCGATGGCTATTCCACCGAAAGCTATGGCCAGGGCGGAACGGTGGATACCGCGCCCGGCAAGGGCGGCACGGGTGGCTATGGTCAGGGTGGCACGGTATCGCTGCTGGTGAACGGGGGTGAACTGATCGACCTGCCGGACGATCCGACTAGCCCGACGAACCTGGAAGTTACCCTTTCCGCGGCCGGCCAGGGCGGGCAGGGCGGAAACATCTATCAATACGGCAGCGGTGGTTCGTCCGCGAACGCCGGTCTGATAACCGGCGATGGCGGCGCGGCGCAGGGCGGCACGGCCCAGCTGACGATCACGTCGGGCAAGTTCGATGCCACGCGTACCTTGCTGGACAGTTCAGCTCGCGGCGGCCTGCCGGGCGACTACTCATCGTCTTACTACGGTTCGGGCGGCTCGGGTGGTTCCGGCGGTATTCCCGGCGGCGGCGGACGGGGCGGCGATGGTGTTGGCGGCACGGCGACCTTCACTATCGCAAACGATTTCACGGGCACCACAGAAAGCGGCACGGTCCAGAGCATTGAGGTCTACGCCGATGGCTATGGCGAAAGCGGTGCCAGCGCCTTCACCGGCGGCGCCGGTGGTGGCGCCGGCGGCGCGGGCACGGGCGGCACGGCGCGCATCGAGGTGAACGCCGGCACCGTCACGCTGCGCAGTCCGCGCCTGTCCGCAACCGGTTTCGGTGGGGATGGTGGCAATAGCAGCAAGGGATACGACGGCGGCACCGGCGGCGATGCGACCGGCGGGCGGGCAGAACTGGTGATCAACACCGATGGCACGTCGACCTCTGTCGCAAACCTGTCGGCCAACGTGCAGGCCTCGGCCGGCTATGGCGGCCGGGGCGGCAACGGCGATGCTGCGGCCGCGACCATCGTCGCCGGCAACGGCGGCGCGGGTGGCTCGGCCACCGGCGGTTCGATCTCGATCGAGGCCGGCACGCTTTCCAGCCTGACGCTTACGTCGGGCGAAGGCAGCTATGCGCTGCTGTCCAACGCCTATGGCGGCCAGGGCGGCGATGGCGGTAACAGTGCCGTGTTCAATGCGGATTCGGTCGGCAACGGCGGAAAAGGCGGGGACGCGACAGGCGGTTCGCTGAACATCAGCGCGTCCGCCGGCGGGCATATCAACCTGAACTTCGCGGATTTCGAATCGTCCGGTTTTGGTGGCAGCGGCGGCGGCGCGCTGTTTATCGACAACAACTTCGGCCGTGGCCCGTCGATCGGCGGCGCCGGTGGCGCCGGCAAGGGCGGCACGATATCGCTTCAGGCCGCCGATGAGGGTTCGCTGATCCGTTCGGACCGGATCATTCTGACGGCTGACGCGGAAGGCGGCAACGGCGGTTCGTCCCAGGGCAACGATCTGACGACCGGGGCAGGTGTCAAGGGCGCGAACGGCGGTTCAGCGACCGGCGGTTCGATCCTGATCGGCGCCGTGGACAGCGGCACGATCGATTTTGCGGAGGAAACGCGCGCCACCTTCCAGGCCAACGCGATCTCCGGCATCGGCAGCGCGGGCACGTCGGGGGTCAATGGCACCGGCGGGGCCGGCGGCCGTGGGGGTGACGGCGGCGAAGCGTATGGTGGCTCGATCTCCATCACCGGGAATACGGGCGGAACGCTGCACCTGGGACTTTATGGCCAGACCGAATTCATCGCGACCGGCTTCGGCTCCGGCGGTGGCAACGGTGGCAATGGAGCGGACAACAGCGCGATCGGCGGCCGTGGCGGTGATGGCGGCGAAGGCGGCACCGGTTATGCCGGTGTCGGCGGAAATGTGGACATCAACATCGCCGGCACGACGCTCGATTTCGGGGACGTGAGCTTCGATCTGACTGGCACCACGCGGTGGTTGGGCTTTGGCGGGTCTCCCGGAGCGGGCGGACCGGGATCAAATCCCCCGCCACCGGCGCAGCCGATTCCGCCCGGGGCCAGCGGTACTTTCCTTGGTTCCGGCAACATCGCGCCAACCGGCGGGCATGTGCATATTGCCGCCGGGCAAGACAGCCAGGGCAATTTCAGCACGTTCTCCGCTGGCAACACGACGATCGATGTCACAAGCGCCCTGGTGCAGGACAACTCTTCGTTTCTGTTCAACTACGGTGCCGGCGGCGTTTCCATTGAAAACCATGGCGCCGCCGAAACCGGCACCATGAACTTCGATTCGCTGACCGTGAACGCGGACGGTTATGGAGCAAACTATTACCCACAAGTCTCGATCCTGTCGGACGGGAGCGTTATTGGTGTTGCGCAAGATCTCCAGATCAATAGCGCGGGTTCGGTTGATTTTCTCGCTGAGAATAACGGCCTTGTTCGCGCCGGCAACGTTTCGCTCTATAGTAGCGGATCCAGTTATGGCGGCGTGAACGTGTATTCGTTCGGCTGCGAGGCCGTGACCTGCACGGTCCTTCAGGCGGACGGGTCGATCTATTCCAACAATTTTTACTCCATGTTCCTCTCCGATCATGCGGGGATCGACGCGGGCACCACGATCGACATATACGCCAGCGGCGGCATCGGTGGCGGCACCGGAAGTGCCTATACCGCAGGCGGCGCGATCAGCCTGACCTCGCGCGGCGACATCTTCGTCCGCAACGCCTCGGGCGAGAGCGTGAAGGTGAACGCGGGCACGCCCTTCGGCTTTTCCAACCCCGCCGACGTGATCCTGGGCGAGGAAGACGGCGGTGGCTCTATCGTCGCGTCTGATTTCGTCGACATCCGCGCCGGGCGGGACATCCGGATGCCGGCTGGCAACAGCGTGACCGCCGGCTCCACCATATACATGGGCAGCGGCGCCGATATCCGGATCGCCGAGAACAACAGCCTGCTGGCGAACACCGGCACGTCCGGGCAGAAGCGCCAGGTGGGCGGCGCGCTTCGCGGGCTGGTCAGCGGTACGCCGGGCATCACGCTTTCGGCCGGAACCAATTTCCCGCCGCCAACCGACCCGCCGTCGGTGCCGGCAACGACGCTGTTCGTCGGCGCCGGCACGTCGGTTGACGCCGGAGGCGGGGATATCCGGCTGGAAGGGCAAACGATCGATGCGCGGGGCGCGTCCTTCTTCGGCGGCAACTTCTCGGCCGACGTGCTCTCCCCGTCCGCGCCCGCAAGCGCTCCCGAACCGGGCGCTTGCGCAACCGGCTCGATCTGCCTGGGCAACGTAAACGTGGCCAATGCCATCGCGATCGGCCTGGGCGAGGGCGGCGCGCCTCTCGGCTTCCTGGGCGAAGGTACGCTCAACGGCAGCACGCTCGACATCCGTACCAGTGGCACACTGGCGTTCGACGGCGGCTCCGCCGACATCGCTGACACGATAGACTTGCAATCGACCGGCGCGGGCATCGTCCTCACCGGCGCGAACCTGACCGCCGGATCGCTGAACCTGTCGGGCGCGACCGATCTATCGGGCAACGGGATCGTGCAGGCCACGGCCGGGGACATCGGGCTGGGCTTTGGCGGAAACATTGCTGCCGGCAGCCTGATCGCGACCGGGACGCTGACCGGCTACCATGCCGCGCCGGCTACCCGCTTCGTGACGCCGGGTGCCTTCACCGTGCTCGATACGCTGTCGATCGGGGGGAATGCGGCGATCACGGCTACCGGCCCGATCGCGATCGGCTCCACTGTGCTGTCCAACGGCGATGTCGATCTCCTGTCCAGCGGCAGCGTGCGGCTTGGCGCCACGACCGGCGTGCGCAACATCACCATCAGCGGTACGGCGCTTGATCTCGGTACGATTTCCGGGACGGGTGCGGTCAATCTGACGGCCACCGGCGGCCTCACCGGCGCGGGCATCAGCGCGGGCACGACGCTGGTGGGCACCGCCCACGACCTTGACGTGACCAGCCTTTCCGCCGGTGGAAACCTGACGCTGACAGTGGTGAATACGGCGAGGATCGGCAGCGCAACATCTGGCGGAAACATCCTGATCGATCCGATCTCGCTGACTTTCGGCACGATGCAGGCGACCGGTTCGATCACCCTGATCGGTGGCGACATCCGTGGCGGCATCATCGATGCGGGCACGGCGCTGGACGTGACGGCGCAAGGGCTGATCGCGGTCAGTCAGCGTGCGGTGGGGCAGACCATCACGTTCCGGTCGGCCGACCTCGATCTGGGCACGCAGGCAGTGCTTGGCACAGCGGCGCGCACCACCGCGATCACGCTGATCAACAACGGCCAGTCGGGCATGTTGCTGGGCGACGGGCTGACCGGCCAGACCGGCTATCGCCTGTCCAACGCGGAGTTCGGCAACATCCATTCGGGCGGCGATCTTACGATCAATGCCGGACCTTCGCTCCAGGTCGGCACGCTTACCGGCACGGCCGGCAGCACCGTTGCGGCCAACGGCGTGTCCACGGATGGCCAGATCGGCGCGACCGGCACCTTGCGGCTGATTACGACGGGCACGGCCTCGTTCGGCGGCGCCGTGACGATGAACGGCATGGCCGGCAATACGCTGGCGATCGACGCCAGCGGTGGCACGTTCATCGACGCGGCAGCCGGCTCGATCCGCCTGCTCGAAGGGCAGGGCCATGGGGGCACGTTGTCCGTTTCGGGCGCGAGCCTTGTCGCGGTGACGGGCGCGGCGCGCGCAGCCATTGCGGACCTCACCGATCTCGGCGCGATCAGCAAGCGGCTGGACGCCAACGACGGCGTAGCCGCCGGCCGCACCGTGATCGAGGCGGGCGCGCTGGATGTTGGCGTGGGCCAGCGGTTCCTGGTCCAGAACACAGCGGCCGGCACCGCCTATGACGACCGGCGCGGGCTGGTGGTCGATGCGCTGACCATTCGCGCGGGCGGGACGCAGGCGCCCATGCAGATCGCGATCAACGGCATCGTCGGCGGTCAGACCGGCCTTGCCGCCATTCCGCGGATTTCCGTGAATGGCGCCTTTGCGACCGGCTCCACCGTGAACGGGTGTCTGCTGGCCAACCCGGGATCGTGCGACAGCACGCCGAAGCGGGTCGACGATGGCGACGTGCGCAACGTGATCGTCACCTATCTCGATCCGCCTCCGGGCACCAACACGGTGCCCACGGCCGACAGCTTCACGCAGAGCCCGCTGGTGCAGATCAACGAGATCACCCCTCCGGGCTTCGCGCCGCTGATCGACGAACCGGTGACCGGCACGGGCAACGATGACCTGCTGGGCGACGGCCAGTGTCGCGAAGAGGGCGGAAACTGCGCGCGGCCTTGAATGACGGGGCTTGAGCGGCGAGGCCTGAACGGAGACGCTTGACCGGATGGCGGGGGGCGGGGCAAGGGCATGGCCCATGCAACCCACCCCGCCATCCGCCCCGCTCACGCTGTTCAACAGCCTGACCCGCAGCCTTGAGCAATTCCAGCCGGTCCATCCCGGCGAGGCACGGGTCTATTCGTGCGGGCCGACGGTCTACAACTACCCGCACATCGGCAACATGCGCGCCTATGTCTTCGCCGACGTGCTGGGGCGGGCGCTGAGCTACAAGGGCTACAGGCTCACCCACGTCATCAACATCACCGATGTCGGCCACCTGACCGACGATGCGGATGCGGGCGAGGACAAGATGGAGAAGATGGCGCGCACCAGCGCCCAATCCATCTGGGACATCGCGAAGCATTATACCGAAGCCTACTGGGCCGACATTCGCGCGCTCAACATCCGCCAGCCGGCGCACTGGTCGATAGCCACGGACTATGTGCCGCAGATGATCGCGTTCGCCGAAGGCATCGCGGACAAGCACTGCTACGAACTGCCGAGCGGCCTGTATTTCGACGTTTCGACCGTGGCGGACTATGGCCGGCTGGCCCGCGCCGCCACGGAAGAGGGCGAAGGACGCATCGAACAGGTCGACGGCAAGCGCCACCAGGCCGATTTCGCCATCTGGCGCAAGACGCCGCCGGGCGAAAAGCGGCAGATGGAATGGGATTCGCCGTGGGGACGCGGCGCGCCGGGCTGGCATCTCGAATGCTCGGTGATGTCGGGCAAGCTGCTGGGCTTCCCGTTCGACATCCACACCGGCGGCATCGATCACCGCGAAATCCACCATCCTAACGAGATCGCGCAGAACCAGGCGTTCTGCTGCACCAACGGGCTCGACGTGCCGGCCAATTCCGGCGCGAAGGTGTGGATGCACAACAACTTCCTGGTCGAACGGTCCGGCAAGATGTCCAAGTCGTCGGGCGAGTTCCTGCGGCTGCAACTGCTGATCGATCGGGGCTATCACCCGCTTGCCTACCGGATGCTGTGCCTGCAGGCGCACTATCGCAGCGAACTGGAGTTCTCGTGGGAGGGGCTGGCCGCCGCGTTGACCCGGCTCAAGCGGATGCTGATGGCGGTGGGGCAACTGAAAGAGCGCGCGCCCGGTGGTCCGGCCGCGGCGCCGGGGCCGAAGTTCGCGCCGTTGCTCGAACGCTTCGATGCCGCCGTGTCTGACGATCTCAACACGCCGATCGCGCTGACGGTGCTGGACGAGGTGATCGCGCTGAAGAAGGTCGATCCCGCAGAGAAGCTGGCCGCGATCGCCGCGATGGACGCGGTGCTCGGGCTGGACCTGCTCACGCTCGACCGCACCGCCTTGCGCCTGCGGCCGAAGGGCGCGGAGATTGCCGAAGTCGAGATCGAGACCGTACTGGCCGAACGCAAGGCTGCGCGCGCCGACAAGGACTTCGCGAAGTCCGACGCGCTGCGCGATGAACTGGCGACGCGGGGCGTGGAGGTGATGGACGGCGATCCGCTGGGCTGGGAGTGGAAGCTCGGCTGATGCGGGCGGTGCAACGCGTCCGGCGATAACGGCGGCACCCCACCATGCGTTCAGGCAGCGCCGGCCGTCTGAATCAGTTTCATTGACGAACTCTCCGCGTTACGCTGTCATCAGACAACACCGGGGAGAGAACCGCGTCAATGACCGTGCTCGTGATGAACGCCCTCGCGGCGCCGCTTGTGGAAGGGCATTTGCCCGCCGGTATCGAGCCGCGCTATTTCCGCCACACGGACGAACTGATGGATCTGGCACCCGAGGCGGAGATCGGCTGGTTCGATCTGCACGACAAGGGCGACATGGCCGAAGCGATCCGCCGTGCGGGCAAGCTGCGCTGGCTCAATTCGATCTATGCCGGCGTCGATGGTTTCCCGCTCGATGTCATGGCGCAGCGCGGGGTGACATTCACCAACGGGGCCGGGATCAACGCGATCACCATCGCCGAATACGTGATCCTGGGGATGCTCTCGATCGCCAAGGGCTATCGCGAGGTGGTGCGCGCGCAGGACCGGCACGAATGGCTGATGGATTCGCCGGGCAAGATGGAGCTGTCCGGCAGCCGGGCGCTGCTGCTGGGCTATGGCGCGATCGGCCAGAAGGTGGCGCATCTGCTGAGCGCGTTCGACGTGGACGTGACGGTGGTGCGGCGCACGCCGGGGGAAGGCGTGCTGACGCCGGATGCCTGGCGCGCGCGGCTGGGGGAATTCGACTGGGTGATCCTGGCCGTTCCCGCCACGGGGGAAACGGATGGCATGATCGGGGCGGCCGAGCTGGCGGCGATGAAGCCGAGCGCAACGCTGGTCAACGTGGCGCGCGGGTCGGTGGTCGATCAGCCCGCGCTGGTGGCCGCGCTGTCCGAAAAGCGCATCGGCGCGGCCTTTCTCGACGTGACCACGCCCGAGCCACTGCCGCAGGATCATCCGCTGTGGTCGCTGCCCAACGCGCATGTCACCATGCACCTTTCGGGCCGCGCGCAGGACCGGATGTTCCAACGTTCCGTGCAGCGCTTCCTGGGTAACATGCCGCGCTTCCTGGCGGGCGAACCGCTGACGCACGTGGTCGATCTGGCGCGGGGATATTAGGGTCAGGCCCCATTACTGGCGCGATCGAGGCGTCCAAATGGCGAACATATCGGGCCGGAAGGCGCGCCGCGAAGGCTGGTTGCCTTTGCAAGCGCCTTTCGGTTCGAGATGGAAGCCATTTGGACGTCCCTGCGGGATTTGACCAAAATGGCCCGCTGCGGCGTCGAGACGGCTTGAAATATCGACATATTCCCGCGCCCTCTCTCCTTGCAACAGGCCATTTTGCTTCAAACCTCGACCGCGCCAGTAATGGGTCCTGACCCTAAGGGCGCGTCTCCGCGCATTGCCGGGTGACTTCGCGCCTGCCGTTTGTTAGGCCTGAGGCCAAGGGACAGGCGCGGAAGCCAGAACGACAACGCCAGCCTGTCCGGGGTCGTATCCGAGTTGGGGAAAGGTCCGCGTCTGGCTGCGCGCGCCTGCTGGGAGCGACCGTTGCATGGCCGAAGGAACTGGCAAGAAAGCGTCCGATCTTTTCGTCGAATGCCTTGAGGAAGAAGGCTGCGAGTACATTTTCGGCGTGCCGGGCGAGGAGAACCTCGACCTGCTCGATTCGCTGTCCCGCTCTGACAGGATCAAGCTGATCCTGACCCGGCACGAACAGGGCGCGGGGTTCATGGCGGCCACCTATGGCCGTCATACCGGCAAGACTGGCGTGTGCATCGCCACGCTGGGGCCGGGCGCCACCAATTTCGTGACGGCCGCCGCTTATGCGACGCTGGGCGGCATGCCCATCCTGATGATTACCGGCCAGAAGCCGATCAAGAAATCCAAGCAGGGCCGCTTCCAGATTCTCGACGTGGTGTCGATGATGCAGCCCATCACCAAGTTCACGCACCAGATGGCGTCGTCTGACAACATCCCCAGCCGCATTCGCGAGGCCTACCGGCTGGCCGAGGAGGAAAAGCCCGGCGCCACGCACATCGAATTGCCCGAGGACATTGCCGACGAACACACCGATTCACGGCCGCTGAAGCGCAGCCTGGTTCGCCGGCCCAACGCGGATGCCAAGTCGGTGCGGCAGGCGGTGCAGGCGCTGGAGGCGGCGAAATCGCCCGTGCTGGTGATCGGTGCCGGCGCCAACCGCACGATGACCAGCCGGATGTTGCTGCAATTCATCGAAAAGACGGGCATCCCGTTCCTGACCACCCAGCTCGGCAAGGGTGTGATCGATGAACGCCACCCTCGGTTCCTGGGATGCGCGGCGCTTTCCGCCGGGGACTTCGTTCACCGCGCGATCGAGGCGTCGGACTGCATCGTCAATCTGGGGCACGACGTGATCGAGAAGCCGCCGTTCTTCATGAAGAACGAAGGCGGGCCGACCGTGATCCACGTCTCCACCAAGACGGCCGAAGTCGATCCTGTCTACTTCCCGCATATCGAAGTGATCGGCGATATCGCCAACGCGGTCTGGCAGATGAAGGAGGACATCGTGCCTTCCGGCAGCTGGACGTTCGATCACATGCTGGCCTTCCGCAAGGCGGAGGTCGCGCATACCGACAAGCTCGCGGGGGACGCCCGGTTCCCGATCTTCCCGCCGCATCTGGTGCAGCAGGTGCGCGCCACGATGCCGGATGACGGGATCATCTGCCTCGACAACGGCGTGTACAAGATCTGGTTCGCCCGCGGCTATACCGCGTGCCGGCCGAACACGGTGCTGCTTGATAACGCGCTGGCCACGATGGGCGCGGGGCTGCCATCGGCCATGATGAGCGCGATGCTCTATCCCGATCGCAAGGTCATGGCGATCTGCGGCGATGGCGGGTTCATGATGAACAGCCAGGAGATGGAAACGGCCGTTCGCCTGGGCCTCAACCTCACCGTGCTGATCCTCAACGACAGCGCCTATGGCATGATCCGCTGGAAGCAGGCGAACATGGGCTTCAAGGACTTCGGGCTGACTTACAACAACCCGGATTTCGTGAAATATGCCGAAAGCTACGGCGCCAGCGGGCATCGCGTGCAAAGCGCAGCGCATCTTGTCGAACTGCTGGCGCATTGCCGGGATACGCCGGGCGTCCACCTGATCGACTGCCCGGTCGACTATTCGGAAAACGACCAGATCCTGAACAAGGACATCAAGGAACTGTCGAAGGCGCTTTAGGCGCAACCTGTTCCCCTCCCGCTCGCGGGAGGGGCTAGGGGTGGGTATACTCCCGCTCCGTCGAAGGCCCACCCCCGGCCCCTCCCGCCAGCGGGAGGGGGGAGTTCGAGATATGGTGCAGTTGAAGGACGTTTATCCGCTCTACCTCAACAACAAGGCGGTGCAGCCCAACGCCGACCTGGAGGTGACCGACAAGTTCACCGGCGAGGTCGCGTTCCGCACCGCGCTGGCCACGCCGGACGTGATCGACGAAGCCATCGCCGGCGCGGTGCGCGCGGCCGAGCCGCTGACGAAACTGGCGAGCTTCGAGCGGCGCGATGTGCTGGACCACTGTGTCGGCCGCTTTCGCGAACGGTTCGATGAGCTTTCCTATGCGCTGTGCATCGAAGCGGGCAAGCCGATCGCCGATGCCGAAGGCGAAGTCGGCCGCCTGATCGACACCTTCCGCATCGCGGCGGAAGAGGCGACGCGCAACTATGGCGAGATCCAGCCGCTCGATATCTCGCCGCGCAGCAAGGGCTACATGGGCATGTGGAAGCGCGTGCCGATCGGGCCGTGCAGCTTCATCAGTCCGTTCAATTTCCCGCTGAACCTGGCCGCGCACAAGATCGCGCCGGCGATCGCGGTCGGCTGCCCGTTCGTGATGAAGCCCGCGTCGATGACGCCGCTGGGCGCGATCATCATCGGCGAAGTGCTGGCCGAATGCGACGTGCTGCCCGAAGGCGCGTTCTCGATCCTGCCGGCCAGCCGCGCCGGATCGGACCTGTTCACCACGGACGAGCGGCTGAAGCTGCTGTCGTTCACCGGCTCACCCGGCGTGGGCTGGGACCTGAAGGCGCGCGCGGGCAAGAAGAAGGTCGTGCTCGAACTTGGCGGCAATGCGGCCGTGGTGGTCGACAAGGACGCCGATCTCGACCACGCGCTCGCCCGCATCATTTTCGGCGGCTACTACCAGTCGGGGCAAAGCTGCATCCATGTGCAGCGCGTGATCATCCATGCCGATATCTACGACACGTTCCGCGACATGCTGGCGGCCAAGGTGAAAACGCTCGTGGCCGGTGATCCAAAGCTGCGCGAGACGTTCATCGGCCCGATGATTTCGGCCAAGGAGGCGCAACGGCTCAAGGGCTGGATCGACAACGCCGTGGCCGGCGGCGCCAGGTTGCTGGCGGGCGGCGGGTGCGAAGGCAACATGCTGGAAGCGACCCTGCTGGAAGACGCCCCGCGCGACAGCGACGTCTATCGTGAGGAAGCGTTCGGTCCGGTGGTGATCCTGTCGAAGTTTACCGACTGGGATGCGGCGCTCGATGAAGTCAACGACAGCAAGTTCGGTCTTCAGGCGGGCCTGTTCACCAGCGATCTGCACAAGGTGCTGGAAGCGTGGGACAGGCTTGAAGTGGGCGGTATCGTCGTCAACGACGTATCGAGCTATCGCGTCGACAACATGCCCTATGGCGGTGTGCGGGATTCAGGGCTGGGCCGCGAAGGCATCCGTTTCGCGATGGAAGACATGACCGAAATTCGTAACATGGTTATTCGGCGGGTGTAGTTCGTCTTTATTTCGGCACTGTTGCCCGCGTTCGCGCGGGGTTTCCTAACATGGGACATGCTTATCGGCTACATTGGTTCTTTTAGCCTTGTAACCTTGCCGGGAAAAAGTTTGTCATGGCGTTGGGGTTATGGCAGAGCGGCGGCAGGTAAGACGGGGTATCATGAAGACCATAATTCCTGTTGTTTTGTGCGGCGGCAGCGGCACGCGGCTGTGGCCCCGTTCGCGCAAGGCGATGCCCAAGCCGTTCCTTCCCCTGGTTGGCGACACCACGCTGTTTCAGGCGACTTTGCTGCGCTGTCCACCGGATGCGGGCTTTGGCGATCCGGTGATCGTCACCGGCACCGCGCACCTCGGGCACGTGGAATCGCAGCTGCCCGATCCGGATCGGACGGCCATCATCGTCGAGCCCGAAGGCAAGAACACCGCCGCCGCCATTGCTCTGGCCGCGCTGCGCCTTCCCGAAGACGCGATCATGCTGGTCTGCCCCAGCGATCATCACATCGGCGATCTCGCGGCGTTTCAGGCGTCGGCACGGGCTGCGGCCGCGCTCGCGGCGGATGACTGGCTGGTTTCGTTCGGGATCGCGCCGACCGCGCCGGAAACCGGCTTCGGTTATCTCAAGCATGGCGAAACGATCGGTGATACCGGCGGCTCCAGGGTCGAACGCTTTGTCGAAAAGCCCGATCTTGACCGTGCCCGCCAGTTTCTGGCCGATGGCGTCTATTCGTGGAATGGCGGCATCTTCGCCTTCCGCGCCGGGGCGTTCCTAGCCGAGCTGGCAGCGCATCGCCCTGCGCTTGCCGCCGCCGTGCGCGAAGCGGTGGAGAAGGGCGTGGAGGAAGGGCATCGCTTCCATCCCGATGCGGCCGCCTTCGCCGCGATCGAAGGCGAATCGGTAGACTACGCGGTGATGGAGAACACCGTTCGCGCGGCCATGGTGCCGGCGGTGATGACCTGGTCCGATATCGGCAACTGGCAGGCGCTGCACGAAGCGCTGGAGCGCGATGGTGCGGGCAACGCGATCAAGGGGCGGGTGGAACTGAAGGATTGCGCCAACGTTCTGGTGCAGACCGATGGCCCGCGCGTGTCCGTCGTCGGCGCCACAAACCTGATCGTGGTGGTCGACAAGGACGAGGTTCTGGTCTGCACGCCGGAAGGCGCGCAACTCGTCGGTAAGCTGTCGGGCGCGGCAAACCAGTAGCGCTCGCGGGATGGCCCGCAGGGGTGCGGCACGCGTTGAGGTCCGGTCGATGAAGCTCACCACCCGATCCGTCGAGAAGCCTTGGGGGCGTGACACCCTGCCGGCCCCATTCCCACCGCCGCATGGCGGCGCGCGCATTGGCGAAATCTGGTTCGTGCCGCCGCCCGAACTGCCCTCGCTGCTGGTCAAGTACATCTTCACGTCCGAAAAGCTTTCAGTGCAGGTCCACCCTTCCGATGCGCAAGCGGCCGCCATGGGCGAATCCGATGGCGGCAAGGAGGAGTGCTGGCTGGTGATCGATGCCGAGCCGGGCGCAACGCTGGGAGTCGGTTTCCGCGAAACGGTCGATCGGGAAACGCTGCGCGCCGCCGCGCTGGACGGGTCTATCGAGGATATGCTGGTGTGGCATCCCGTGCAGGCGGGCGATTTCTTCTACATTCCGGCAGGTACCGTCCACGCCATTGGCGCGGGGGTCAGCCTGATCGAAATCCAGCAGAACAGCGACATCACCTATCGTCTCTATGACTACGGCCGCCCGCGCGAGTTGCATCTGGACCGGGGGATGGCAGTGGCGCGGGGCGCGCCGCTCGATCCCGCGCTGCGGCGCGTGATTCCGCCGGAGGGCACCGTGGAGCTGGCCAGCGGGCCTTACTTCACCGCGCATCGCGTCGATGGCGTCCCGGATGCCGCGCTGGCCGATGCCTATGCCGGGCCGTGCCTGATCGTGCCGCGTCGTGGCGAGGCGGTGGTTGAAGGGGAAGCCGTGCGGCCCGGCGAATGCGCCAGCGCCCCCGGTATCGGCGCGGTGCGCTTCGATCCCGCAGGGCAGACGATCGTCATTCGTCCTGCCTGAGCAGTCGCGCGGCAAAAAACGCCTTCAATGCCAGAGCCAAAGCGAAATCAGGGCTTGAACCCGAAGGGGTGTCTCGCCTAGTCTGCAGTCGCGGGGTCGCATTGCAGCACTACCGGTTCGCGTGGAGTGAAGAGGCAAAAGCTTCCACTCCTTTCCGCTACCGGCAGGAACGAGGGGCAATGCTGGGCAATTCGATCCATCCGAAGCGGCTTTCGACCGCTTTCCGGTCCGTCCCGCGATTGGGTTATCTGGCTGCGATTCTGTGCGTCTTGATGGCGTGCGCTGCGCTGTCGGCTGCCCTGTTCGTTCCCGCCGCGCCTCTGCAGGCCCAGAACGCGGGTGGCTCGCTCCGCGCGCATCAGGGCGTGGCAAGCTGTGCCGGCTCAACCTGCCATGGCCGCAGCGTCGCCGATGGCACCCCGGTGCGGCAGGACGAATTGCTGCGCTGGCAGGAAGAATCCTCGCCCACCGGTGCGCATAGCCGGGCTTATCGCGCCATCGTGGAGCCGCGCGGGCAGGCGATCGTCCGCCGCATGGGGCTGGACGCCGCCGGTGTGCAGCGCGAATGCCTGGGCTGTCATGCGACGCCCGGCGCCGTGCGCGTGGCCGATGGCGTGGATTGCGAAGCCTGCCATGGCAATGCCGGCGGCTGGCTCTCCACCCACTATACTGTCGGCGCCAGCCACGGGCGCAATGTCGCGCAGGGGATGACCGACCTGACCAGCCCGCGCGTGCGCGCGCAGGTCTGCCTCGATTGCCACTTGTCCGGGGACGGCAAGGGCCAGTTCATCGCCCACCGCATCATGGCGGCGGGCCACCCGCGCATCTCGTTCGAACTGGACCTGTTCTCGACGCTCCAGGCCCACCACAACGAGGATTCGGACTATGCCCAGCGCAAGGGGGGCAAGACCAACGGGATGCGGATGTGGGCCGTGGGTCAGGCGGAAGCGGTCAAGCGCTCGCTCGAACTGTTCAGCCAGCCGGGCAAGGCCAGTGACGGCCTCTTCCCCGAATTCACGTTCTTCGATTGCCATTCGTGCCACCGCCGCATCTATGACAGCGACGAGGCGACGGTGACGGCGATGCCCAATCCCGGCCGCCCGATTCACGCGGGAATGCCGCCTTACAACGACGAGAACATGATCATGCTGCTGGCGGCGGCGCGGGTGATCGCGCCCGATCTGGCCACCACGTTCGATGCGCGCAGCAAGGCGTTCCACCGCGCGATGGGCGAAGGTCGGGCGCAGACGGTGCAGGCGGCGCAGGCCTTGCGGCAGGCGGCGGACACGCTTTCGACCCGTTTCGCCGGCGCCACGTTCACCCGCGAACAGACCTTCGCGGTGATGGACGCCATCGCCAGCGACGCGGTGTCGGAACGCTTCACCGATTACGAAGGCGCGGTGCAGTCGGTCATGGCGATCGACACGCTGCTCAACGGCCTGGTCAATCAGGGCGCGGTTTCGGGCGGGGCCGCCAACGGCCTGCGCGTGCAGATCAACCAGGCCTATGCGGCGGTGCGGGATCCCAACGGCTTCCAGCCGATCGCTTTCCGCCGCGCGTTGGGCGGGGCCATTCGCAGCATCCGGAGCCTGCGCTGATGCCGGAGTCTGCACGGATGAAGGTAAAGCTGGCCCTGCGTCAGTCGGCTGCTTCCGGTGTGATCGCCAACCGGGCGGTAGCGACTCTGGCATCGTTTTCGCTCGCGCTGGCCGGTTGCGGGGGAGGCGGCGGTTCTTCGCCCGCGCCTTCGCCCACGCCGACACCCACCAGCAGCGCGCGCGTCTATGCCACGCCCGCGCAGGAAGCGCTGACGCCGGACGACGTGAAGAAGATCATCGCGCAAGCGGTGGGAGAGGCGCGCGCGCTCAACTATCCGGCGATCGTCGCGGTGGTCGACCGGGTCGGCAACGTGCTTGCGGTGTTCCGGATGAACGGCGCGCTGACGCGGATGGACACCAGCCGCCGCACCGCCACCGGGGAAATCAGCCCGCGTGAAGTCGATGCCCAGGGGCTGACCGTGGAAGCGACGATGGGCGCGATCGCCAAGGCGATCACCGGCGCCTATCTGTCGAGCAGCGGCAATGCCTTTTCCACGCGCACGGCCAGCATGATCGTGCAGGAACATTTCCCGCCCGCGCCGAACACGCCGGGGCTGGAAAGCGGGCCGCTGTTCGGGGTGCAGTTCAGCCAGTTGCCCTGTTCCGATCTCAATACGCGCTACATCACCAGCAACCTGGGCGCGGCAGCGTTCATCGGGCCGAAGCGGTCGCCGCTGGGCCTCGCTGCCGATCCGGGCGGGTTCCCGCTCTACAAGAACGGCGTGGTGGTTGGCGGGATCGGCGTCATGGCCGATGGCGATTACGGCTATGACCCGAATGTTGCCGATGTGGACGGCGATCCCGAGGAATACATGGCACTGGCCGGCATCCAGGGCTTTGCCCCGCCGGACAGCATCGTCGCCAACATGATTCCGGTCGATGGCTCGACCTTGCGCTTTTCGGACGCGCGGGTGGAAGGGCTGCACGCGCTCCAGACCGATTTCAACGCGATCAACAACACCGTGGGCACGCTGGTTCCGGTGAACGGATACTATCCCGGCGGCGTGGTGCTGGCGGGGACGGCCTATGGCACCGAAGCCAGCGGCTACCGCTATGCCACGTCGGGCGAGTTCGCGAACGCCGATGCCTTCGTGCTGACGGACGGATCGGGCAACGATCGCTACCCCATTCGCGGCGGCACCGATGGCGCGGACGTTACCCAGCCGCTTACCGCCGCCGAAGTGCGCGCGGTGCTGGAAGAAGCGTTCAAGGTGATGAGCCGCGCCCGCGCGCAGATTCGCCGCCCCCTCGACAGCCGCGCGCAGGTGACGATCTCCATGGTCGATACCTATGGGGCGCCACTCGGCGTGGTGCGCGGGCCAGACGCGCCGATCTTCGGCACCGATGTCTCGCTCCAGAAGGCGCGCACCGCCGCGTTTTTCTCCGGGCCGAATGCCGCCGCGCAGTTGACCGGCGATCTTGACGCCGAAATTCCGGCATTCGTCCAGCGCGTGCGCGATTTTCTGGGCGATCAGACCGCGCTGACCGGCAAGGTCGCCTTTGCCGACCGTTCGGGCGGCAACCTTTCGCGCCCGTTCTTCCCCGATGGCGAAGTGGGGCGGCCCAATGGCCCGCTCTCGCGCCCGATTACCGATTTCAGCCCGTTCGCTACCGGCCTGCAGATCGCGCTGGTCAAGGCGAACCTGATCCAGCACGCGGTCTTCGTCGAAGGCTCGCTGAAGGCGCAGGATGTGGTGCAGCAATGTACGGCCGTTCCCGACGCACCCAACGGCAAGAAGCGGCTGGCCAACGGCATCCAGATCTTTCCCGGCTCGGTCCCGATCTATCGCGGTCGCCAGCTGGTCGGCGCAATCGGTATTTCCGGTGACGGCATCGATCAGGACGACATGATCGCGTTTCTGGGCGCCAACAACGGCGGGCTGCGTGTGGGCACGATCGGCAACGCGCCCAAGGACATGCGGGCCGATACGATCGTGGTCAACGTGGGGCAGGGCGTGCGGCTGCGTTACGTGAATTGCCCGTTCGCGCCGTTCCTCGACAGCAACGAACAGAACGTCTGCGAGGGCCTGTGATCGAAACCGCCGCCCTGTTCCTGCCTGTGCTTACCGCCACCACACCGCTGCCGGCGGCGGCTGTCGCGCCCGGCGCCCTGGTTCCGGCCGTGGCGCTGATGCAGTCGGCGCCCGCGCCTGCCGAAACGGCAGGCGGCAGCGCACCTG
>NZ_DDFB01000086.1:0-215 GCF_002336885.1 Novosphingobium sp. UBA1939
CGCCGCTGCGGCGCTAGGCGCGCTGGCGGTGGAGCACGCGATCCGCTGGGCGGCGGGGCCACTGGCCTGGCCTCTGCTCGCGCTGGCCGCCTGGCCCGCACTGGCGCAGCGCAGCTTGGACGACCACGTGCGACCGGTCATCGCGGCGCTGGCGCGCGATGACCTGCCGGCCGCGCGCAAGGCCGTGGGCATGATCGTGGGGCGCGATACCGCCG
>NZ_DDFB01000086.1:347-6887 GCF_002336885.1 Novosphingobium sp. UBA1939
GCGTTCGGCTGGGCGGCGGCGCGCAGCGACGATCTGCTGAATCTGGCGCCCGCGCGCCTTTCCGCGCTGCTGCTGTGCCTGGCGGGCGGGGGCGGCTGGCGCATTGCCTGGCGGGATCATGCGCGCCATGCCTCCCCCAACGCCGGCTGGCCCGAGGCGGCCATGGCGGGGGTGCTCCGCGTCCGGCTGGCCGGCCCGGTCCGTTACGATGGGGCGGTGCTGGACAAACCGTGGATCGGTGAGGGAGGAGAAGCCGGTCTTGCCGTGCTGGTGGCGGCGCGGCGTGTCTATGTTCGGGCCTGCGGGCTGGGATGGCTGATAGCGGGAGGAATGGCATGGCTGGCCTGATGGTGCAGGGGACCGGTTCCGATGTCGGCAAATCGGTGCTGGTCGCGGGGCTGTGCCGCGCGCTGGCCAACCGGGGCGTCCGCGTTCTGCCGTTCAAGCCGCAGAACATGTCGAACAACGCGGCGGTCACGGTCGATGGCGGCGAGATTGGCCGGGCGCAGGCGTTGCAGGCGCTGGCCGCGCGTGCCGCGCCGCATACCGACATGAATCCCGTGCTGCTGAAGCCGCAGGCGGATCGCACGTCGCAGCTCGTGGTTCATGGCCGGGTGCGTGGCACGCTGGGATCGGCCGATTTCCGCGAAGGGCGGCGCAGCCTGCTGCCCGAAGTGCTCGAAAGCTGGCAACGCCTCCGCGCGCGCTGCGATCTGGTGGTGGTCGAAGGCGCCGGCTCGCCGGCCGAGATCAACCTGCGCGATGGCGATATCGCCAACATGGGCTTTGCCCGCGCGGCGCATGTGCCGGTGGTGCTGGTCGGCGATATCGACCGGGGCGGGGTGATCGCGGCTCTGGCGGGGACGCGCGCGGTGCTCGATCCGGCCGACGCGGCGATGATCCGGGGCTTCATCGTCAACAAGTTCCGGGGCGATCCGGCGCTGTTCGCCGGTGGTTACGACGCGATCGCCCGGCTGACGGGCTGGCGCGGCTTCGGGCTGGTGCCCTGGATCGCGGTGACCGCGCGCCTGCCCAGCGAGGACGCGGTGGTGCTCGACCGCGCGGCCTCGGCCATGCCGGGGCGCAAGCTGGTCGCCTGTCCGATCCTGCCGCGCATCGCCAACTTCGATGATCTCGATCCCTTGCGGCAGGAGCCGGAGGTGGAGGTGGCGATGATTCCGCCCGGCACGCCGATCCCCGCCCATGCCGCGCTGATCGTGCTGCCGGGATCGAAAGCGACGATCGCCGACATGGCGTTTCTGCGCGCGCAGGGTTGGGACATCGACATCCTTGCCCATCACCGGCGCGGAGGCGCGGTGCTGGGGATTTGCGGCGGATACCAGATGCTCGGCCGCCGGATCGCCGATCCGCTGGGGGTCGAGGGCGACCTGCGCGACATTGCCGGGCTGGGCCTGCTCGACGTGGAAACCGTGCTCACCCCGGAAAAAGCGCTGCGGCGCGTGCGCGGCACGGCGCTGGACGCGGCGTTCGAGGGGTACGAGATGCACATGGGCGAAACCACCGGGCCGGGCGCGGACCGTGCCTTCGCCTGCCTGGACGGAACGCGCATGGACGGGGCCATCAGTGCCGACGGGCGTGTGTTCGGCACCTATTGCCACGGCCTGTTCGCCGCACCTGGCCTGCGCGCGGCGATGCTGGCGCGGTTCGGCGCGCACTCGAACGGCGCGGACCATGACCGTGCGGTCGATGCCGCGCTCGACGAACTGGCGGCCGAGCTGGAGCGGCACCTCGATATCGAAGGACTGCTGGCGCTGGCGCGGCGGGGCCTCGCATGACCAGCCTGCTCGTGCTGGGCGGCGCGCGTTCGGGCAAGAGCCGCTATGCGCAGCAGCGGGTGGAAGCCTGCGCGGGCCGGCTCGCCTATATCGCCACGGCGCAGGCGCTCGATGCCGAGATGGCCGACCGGATCGCCCGGCACCGCGCGGACCGCAATGCGCGCTGGCACACCATAGAGGCGCCGCTTGCCCTTGCCGCCGCCATTGCGCGGGCCGGCGAGAGCCACGCCGCGATCCTGGTCGATTGCCTGACGCTGTGGCTGTCCAACCTCCTGCTGGCCGACCGCGATCCGCAGGGCGAAGGCGCGACGCTGGCCGAAGCCATCGCTGCCTGTCCGGTGCCGGTGGCGTTGGTCGCCAACGAGGTGGGGCTGGGGATCGTGCCCGACAATGCGCTGGCCCGCCGTTTCCGTGATGAGGCCGGGAGGCTCAACCAGCGGCTCGCGGCGATGGCGGACGAGGTCGTGTTCGTCGCGGCCGGCCTGCCCATGGTTTTGAAGGGCGCAGGCGCGGTCGTATCCGGGGTATGAACCCTGCGCCTTGGCCTTCCGCATTCACCTTGCCCGGCGCGCCTGCTCGATCAGCGCGGCGGCTTCGTTGAGCAGATCGCGGCTGGCGCTGACGGCCCGTCCCGCATCGCCGGCGGCAATCGCGTTGGCGATGGCCCGGTGGGCGTCGCTGTCCGCGGTCGCCACGCCCTTTTGCCGGTTGGTCAGCCGGATGCTGAAGCGCAGCGCTGTCTCGACCAGATCCCGGCACTGGATCATGAAGCGGTTGCCGCTGGCGAGCAGGATGGCGACATGGAAATCGATGTCGGCCTGGAGAGCGTCCTCCTGGCTCATCCCGCCCTTGGTCATGCGTTCTGCCGCTTCCCCGATGCGCGCGATCGCTGCCGGATCGTTGCGACGGATCGCCAGCGACGCGGCCTGCGGCTCGATGGCGCTGCGGAAGGCGGTGAACTCCGCCAGCAGATCGAGCGAAAGGCCCCGGCTGAGCAGCCAGCGCAGCACATCGGGATCGAGGAAATTCCAGTCGCGCTCCGGCGCGACGCTGGTGCCGAGCCGGGGCCGGGACGCGATCAACCCCTTGGCCGTCAGCATCTTGATGGCTTCGCGGGTAACGCTGCGACTGGCTTTGAACTGTTGCGAGATGTCCGCTTCAATGGGCAGAGGGCGATCCGCGTATTCGCCGGCAACGATCGCCCGCCCAAGCGTTTCGACAATGCGGGCGGTAACCTTGCCGCCGTTTTCGAAGGGGGTCATGGGCTGCTCCCGTCCCGATTGCGGACCGGGATCGCTGCTGTATTAATATGATAAATGGTGATAGAGCCGCCGCGCGGCGGGATCAAGCCGTTGCGTCGATCGGGAACAGGAGAGAAACCCAGCCATGGCAGTCGTAACGCTCGCCAATGCCTTGCCGCTGTTTGCGGTGTTGCGCGGCCTTGAGCCGGAACGGGCGCAGGCCGTGGCGGACACGCTGGTGGAGGCCGGCTTCGGCATCCTTGAGGTCACGATGAATTCGCCGGACCCGTTCGCCAGCATTGCCAGTCTTGTCCGTTCGCTCGGGGATCGCGCGCTGATCGGCGCGGGCACGGTGACACGCACCGACGAGGTGGACGAACTGGAACGCCTGGGCGCGCGTCTGGTTGTGTCGCCGCATTGCGATCCGGCGCTGGTCGGCCACGCCGCGGCCAAGGGCATGACCGTGCTGCCGGGCGTGTTCACGCCCACCGAAATGATGGCGGCCCTGAAAGCGGGGGCCACAGGCATCAAGATATTCCCGGCCGAAGCCATGCCGCCGGCCGGCGTCCGCGCCGTCCGGGCGGTGTTGCCGCCGCAGGTGCCGATCTTCGTCGTCGGCGGGATCACCGCGGCCAACATGGCCGATTATCTCCAGGCGGGCGCCACCGGCTTCGGCATGGGAGGATCGCTGTTCCGGCCCGGTAAGCCGCTGGACGCCATCGCCAGCGATGCGCGGGCGATCGTAGCCGCTTTCCACGCGGCGAAGGCGCGGCAGTAACGGGTCCTGTCTCTAGCGGCGGACATCCCCGCCACCGGCGAGGATGCCGTCGATGTCTGCCTCGCTGGCGCGCAGAAAGTCCCCGGATACCGCATGCGCCCATTGCGAGCAGCCCGTCGCGAAGATGACGGTGCGATCGGGCGCCATGCCGCGCGCCAGGCCATGCACGATGCCGGCGGCAAAGGCGTCGCCCGTGCCGATCCGGTCGACGATGGCGTCCAGCGCAACGGGCGCGGTGCTGGCCACGGCGGCCCGGCTGGCAAGCAGCCCGGTCAGGCGCTGGTTGTCGCTGGAGGACACTTCGCGGTGCGTCGCCGCGACGTGGGTGAGCGCGGGGGCGAGCGCGAGCATGGCCTGCGCCGCGTCCCGGAAGGCCGTGGCGGGATCGGGATCGGCGAAAGTACGATCCAGCATCAGGCCGATCACGCGCGGGTCGGCAAGCAGGACGTCGGCGGCCAGGGACAGTTCGCGCAGAATTTGTTTCGCTTGATCTTCCCGATCCCGCCACAGGCTTGGCCGGAAATTGCAGTCGAACACGATGCGCACGCCCCGCTCGCGCGCCGTGGCCATGGCCGACCGCAAAGCCGCCAGCGGGCCTTCGCCCAGCGCTGCGGTGATGCCGCCCACGAACAGCCAGTCCGCGCCGTTCAGGAGAGCGGGCCAGTCGAACACATCGGGGGAGAGGTCGGCGAATGCCGAATGCGCGCGGTCGTAGAGAATTTCCGACGGCCGGGCCATGGCGCCGGGCGAAAGGAAATACAGCCCCATCCGGCCGGACGTGAACGGGGTGCGGGCGAGGTTCACGCCGAACGCGCGGATCGCGTCCCGCGCTGCCCGGCCCAGGCGGTTTTCGGGCAGCACGGTGATGAGTTCCGCATCTTGCCCGAACCCTGCCAGCGCCACTGCGACGTTGGCTTCCGCGCCGCAGAACGTGGCGTCAAGCGTGCCTTCCTGCCCCAGCAGCGCCGGCGGCCGGGCCGCCAGGCGCAGCAGCATTTCGCCAAAACAGATGATCCTGGACACCCGGCACCTCTCCATCGCGCTGCCCGATCAATTATATGACAAATTGCGACGGAACAAGCGAGGGGCGCGTAGCGGGGTTCAGGACGCCCTTTCCAGCGCCATCGCCAGCGGCAGGGTGCGCAGGCGTTTGCCGCTGGCGGCGAACACCGCATTGGCCAGCGCCGGAGCGACCACGGCGCAGGGCGGTTCGCCCATGCCGCCGGGGTCGGCGGCGCTTTCGACGATATGCGTGGCGATGGCGGGGGCCTCGTTCAGCCGCAGGATGCGGTAGTCGTGGTAATTGGACTGTTCGACGCGCCCGCCCTTGATCGTCACTTCGCCATGGAGCGCGGCGGACAGGCCGAAGATCACGCCGCTTTCCACTTGCGCGGCCACGCCCAGCGGGTTGATCGCCAGCCCGCAATCGACCGCCACGGTCGCCCGGGGCACGGTGATCGCGCCATCGGCGACGCGCGCCTCCAGCACCAGCGCGATGACCGTGCCCCAAAGCTGCAGCACCGCGATCCCGCGCCCCAGCCCGGCGGGCAGCGGCTTGCCCCAGCCGGCTTCGCGCCCGGCCCGTTCGAGCACGGCGCGGATGCGCGCGTCGGTGACGAGCGAGAGGCGGTAGGCCAGCGGGTCCTGCCCGGCGGCGTGGGCCAGCTCGTCGATAAAGCTTTCCACCACGAAGGCCGATCGCAATCCGCCCACGCCACGCCACCAGCTGGTGGGCACCGCGCTTTCGGCCTGCTGGAACGTCACCCGGTGCGCGTCGAGCGCATAGGGAATGGCGACCGCGCCCTCGATCGCGTCGGCATCGACGCCCGTGAAGCCCTGGCCCAGCAGCCGCGCCATGATCGAGGAGCCGGCGATCCGGTGCTCCCAGCCGATCGGCTTGCCGCCGGCATCCAGCGCGGCCGTGATCTGATCGGCATAGGCCGGGCGGTACATGTCGTGCTTCATGTCCTCCTCGCGCGACCACATCAGCTTGACCGGGTAGGGCACCTGCCGCGCCAGCTCGACCGCGCGCACCACCATGTCGGTTTCCAGCCGCCGGCCGAAGCCGCCGCCCATCTGGCAGTTGTGGAACGTCACCTTGTCCGCCGGCAGGCCCAGCGCCTTGGCGGCATCGTCGCGCGCCTGCGCGGGCACCTGCGATCCCGCCCAGATCGTGCAGCCTTCGGGCGTGACGTGCGCGGTGCAGCTGCCCGGCTCCATCGGCGCGTGCGCCAGGAAGGGCTGGCGATAGGTGGCGCCGAACGGACGCGCCGCCCTGGCCTTGGCGGCGGCGAGATCGCCGGTGGACTTGGCCTCGAACCCCGGTTTCGCCAGTGCCTCGTCCAGCCCGGCGAGGATGTGGGCGTGATCGGCCGGCGCCTTGGGCGCGGTCCATTGCGGGTTGGCCGCGATATAGCCCTGCATCGCCGCCCAGTAGGTCTCGGCCACCACGAACAGCACGTCGACACCCTTGACCAGTTGCACCACGCCGGGGGTGGCGCGCGCGGCCTTTTCGTCGAACGCGGCGAGCGTGCCGCCAAACATCGGGCATTGCGCCAGCATCGCCACTTTCATGCCGGGCAGGCGCACGTCGATGCCATAGACGGTTTCGCCGGTGACCTTGGCGAGGCTGTCGAGCCGCCGGGTCGGCTTGCCGATCACTCTTAGCGCGCTGCCGGGGCGGAGCGGCGCGTCCTTGGGCAGCGGCGCGGCGCTGGCGGCGGCC
>NZ_DDFB01000124.1:0-11050 GCF_002336885.1 Novosphingobium sp. UBA1939
CCGCCTGGCGAAGTTCGATCAGGACGCGCATCCGTGCGCTATGGTGCCGCTTGGGGCTTCGCGTTGCGGATTGCGGTGTCGGTCAGTGCCATTGGGGGCACGCCTTTCGCCGGTTTCAAAGTGGCCCCCAAGGTGGCCCCCAGAATCACCCGCTTACGGGCGTGCAAAGGCGGACATCAGCGGTTAGGCCGATGCAGAATATGGCCGATTTCTGCCGTTTTTCAAGCTTTGGCGGGGTTTGGCGAACAAGCCAATGGTGCCCGGGGACGGAGTCGAACCGCCGACACCGTGATTTTCAGTCACGTGCTCTACCAACTGAGCTACCCGGGCATCGCTGCGGACTTTCCCTCGAGAGGGTGTCTGGCGAATGGAAGCGCGCCTATGGCGAAGCGCGGCTGGCTTGTCCAGCCCTGATTTGCACTTTTCACCTCTATCTGCCGAACGCGGGCTGGGACAGTTCAATCCTGCGCATCGGGATCGGCCGGCGGGCCGGGGAGGGCATAGCCATCGTCCAGCCATTGCACCAGATCGCGATCGCGGCAGCGGGTGGAACAGAATGGCGCGTGGGCTTCCACGCGGGGCTTGCCGCAGATCGGGCAGCGGCGTTGCCCGTTCACGCGGGGAGAGGGTTTGAGGGTCATGCCGCGACTGCCTGCGCGAATCCGCCGTCGAGAGCAAGACCCGCGTCTTCGTGCCAGCGCACGATGCGCCCGGTGCGGCGGACCAGTTCGGCTTCCCATTCCGCCGGCATGGCCCTTCGGAGCGCCGGAGCGGCGGTCAGCAGCAGCACGCCGGGATCGGCGACCCGTTCCGCCTGGCGCAGCAGGGCGCGCAGCGCGGCACCGGCGGGGTGCCGGGCGAAGCGTGCGACCAGCGAGGGCCGTTCGAGCCGGGCGACGAGCTGGACGAAGCCGAAGCCGTTCATGGCGGTGCGTTCGCCCTTCCATCCGGCCAGCGCTTCGGCGAGAGCGGCATCGACGGCATGGCGATCCTTCTTGTCCGCCAGCGTCGGGAAATCGATGCCGATCGATCCGCCGATGTCCAGCCGCGCGAGGGCGGCGGCAATCGCGGGGACGGCGGCGCGGGCCAGCATCGGCGGCGGCAGTGTGCCGTCGATGTCGATCAGCGTCATCGCGGGCGTGGGGCTGACGAGGAGGCCGCCGCCGGCAAAGGCGATCTCGCCGCCTTGCGCCTGTTCCACCAGTTCGTGCCAGCCGGCTTCGTCAAAGGTGCGGTCCGTGACCGGCACCGAACGGACGGGCAGGGGGCCGGCGCGCAGGTCTTCCAGCAGGCTGGGTGCAGGGGAGGGCGCAGCGTCCGCAGCGGCGGCGCGTGCCTGCGGCAGCTTGGTGCGGCCTTTTTCCGCGATCGCGGCGCGGGTTACGCGCAGCAGCACCGTCGCGCCTTCCGTGACCGCCGGATCGAGGCCATCGACCAGCGCTTCACCGCCATCGGCGAACCGCGCGATCCCGCGCCGGGCGCCCTTGTGCTTCACGATCACCTGGGCCGGTCCGATGAATCCGGGGCGCAGCGTTTCGCCCCAGTCGACGCGCGCGGCGATGATTTCGCCCCGGTCCACAAGGATCGCGCGTTCTTCGCCGATCCCGGCCTCGTGCAGCCATTCAGCCAAGCGGGAATCCCGCGCGGCGCAGCAGCAGGCGGGTTTCGTAGAGCGGCAGGCCCATCACGCCGGAGTGGCTGCCGGAAAGCCACAGGCACAGCCCTTCCGCGCTGCCCTGGATGGCATAGCCGCCTGCCTTGCCGCGCCATTCGCCGCTCGCGATGTAGCCGTCGGTTTCTTCCTGCGTGAAGCGCTTGAAGCGGACGATCGTCTCGCTCAGCGTCTCGTGCAGGGTTCCGTCAGCCGTGACGGCGGCGACGGCCGAGAACACGCGATGGCGGCGGCCGGATAGCAGCGCCAGGCAGGCGCGCGCGGTGGCTTCGTCTTCCGCCTTGGGCAGGATGCGTCGGCCCGCGCCCACCACGGTATCGCCCGCCAGCACCAGCGCGCCGGGCGCCAATGCGGCGGCGGCGCGCGCCTTTTCCGCGGCGAGGCGGACTGCGTGGGGGCGGGGCAGTTCGCCCTTGCCCGGTGTTTCGTCGATGTCGGTGGCCAGCACCCTGTCGGGCGTCACGCCCAGCCGTGCCAGCAGCTCGAGGCGGCGCGGGCTGGCGGAGGCCAGGACCAGGGGCGGCAGCGGGGAAGGCGGCGTCGGTACGCCGGCCATCAGTAGGGGCCGGGGCCGCCCCGGCCGGGCATGAAGCGGTAGGTGATCCGGCCCTTGGTCAGGTCATAGGGCGTCAGTTCCACGAGCACTTCGTCGCCCACCAGTACGCGGATGCGGTTCTTGCGCATCTTGCCGGCGGTGTGGCCCAGGATCTCGTGATCGTTTTCAAGGCGCACGCGGAACATCGCGTTCGGCAGCAGTTCCACCACCGTGCCGCGCATTTCGAGGAGTTCTTCTTTCGCCATCGGCGCTTTCGGATGCCTTTTCGCTTGGTTGCGTGTGTCGCAAGCTTGTCGGAAACAGTCCCGCGCGGCGCGCCCATAGCGTCCCGCGAGCAAAAAGGGAAGCCCATGCCGACGCCGTCAGGCGGCGCGGGTGGATGTGCCCGGTTTGTCCACCGCGCGCAGCGGCAGGCATCTCCCCAAAGCGGAGGACAGCGCTTATCTGGACCACCATGGCCCGCGGCTCTGTCCCCCCTGACCGGCAATCGTCCGAACGTTTCCACGAGGACAAGGCGACCTACGCGCTGCGCGGGTCGGACCAGCCGGATATCGACAAGGGCGTGGAGACCATTCGCGAGGTGGTGCGCACGCTGCCCGCCAAGCCCGGCGTCTATCGCATGCACGATGCGCGCGGTGATGTGCTTTACGTGGGCAAGGCGCGGGTGCTGCGGAACCGCGTTACCAACTACACCCAGGTGGAACGCCTGCCCAACCGCCTGCGGCGCATGGTGAGCCAGACCCGGTCGATGACGATTGTCACGACCAATTCGGAAGCGGAGGCGCTGCTGCTGGAAGCGCAGCTCATCAAGCGCTTCCGCCCGCCGTACAACGTGCTGCTGCGCGACGACAAATCGTTTCCGTTCATCCTGCTGCGCACCGACCACGCGTTTCCGCGCATCATGAAGCATCGCGGCGCGCGCAAGGCGAAGGGGAACTATTATGGCCCCTTCGCCAGCGCCGGATCGGTCAACACCACGATCAACGCGCTGCAGAAGCTGTTCCTGCTGCGCTCGTGCAACGATGGCTTCATGGCGCGGCGCGACCGGCCGTGCCTGCTCTACCAGATCAAGCGCTGTTCGGCGCCGTGCGTGGGGCGGGTCAGCGAGGACGACTATGCCGATCTGGTGCGGCAGGCCCGCGATTTCCTGGGGGGCAAGTCGTCCGCCGTGCAGCGCGAGATCGAAGGGCAGATGGCGCAGGCTTCCGAAGCGCTGGACTTCGAACGGGCGGCGATGCTGCGCGACCGCTTGCGCGCGGCCACGTTTATCCAGGGCAGCCAGGCGATCAACGCGGAAGGCGTGGGCAACGCCGATGTCTTCGCCATGGCGGCGAAGGGCGGGCATATCGGCATCCAGGCCTTCTTCATCCGGGGCGGACAGAACTGGGGCCACCGCGCGTTCTTCCCCAGCCACACCGAAGGGCTGGAGGAAGCCGAGGTGCTCACCAGCTTCCTCGCCCAGTTCTACGAGGAGGTGCCGCCGCCGCGCCTGATCCTGGTCGACCGGGCGTTGCCGGAAGCCGATCTGTTGGCGGAGGCTTTGCAGGAGGCCGCCGGCGGCAAGGTCGAGATTTCAGTGCCGCAGCGCGGCGACCGGCGGCGGCTGATGGAGCAGGCCAGCCGCAACGCGGTGGAAGCCCTGGAGCGGCGTCTGGCTGAAACCGGTACCAAGGCGAAGATCAACCGCGAGATGGCGGAGTTTCTGGAATTGCCCGAGGTGCCGCAGCGCATCGAGATCTACGACAACAGCCATATCCAGGGCACCAACGCGCTGGGGGCGATGGTCGTGGCGGGGCCGGACGGCTTCCTCAACAGCCAGTACCGCAAATGGAACATCAAGGCGGCGCAATCCAACGACGATTTCGCGATGATGCGCGAGGTCTTCCGCCGCCGTTTCGCCCGGGCGCAGGAAGAAGACCCGGATCGCGAAAGCGGGGTCTGGCCCGATCTGGTCCTGATCGACGGCGGCAAGGGGCAGATGAGCGCGGTGCGCGAGACGCTGGAGGAACTCGGCATCGACGACGTGCCGCTGATCGCCATCGCCAAGGGGCCGCACCACGGCCGCGAAGGGCGGGAAGTGTTCCATTTCGCGGACGGGCGGGAGAAGACGCTGCCCGTCAATTCACCCGTGCTGTTCCACTTGCAGCGTCTGCGTGACGAGGTGCACCGCTTCGCCATCGGCGCGCACCGCGAAAAGCGCAGCCGCGCGATCACGGCCAGCCCGCTCGACGAAATCCCTGGCATCGGCCCGGCGCGCAAGCGGGCGCTGCTGCTGCACTTCGGCACGGCGGGAAAGGTGCGCGCGGCCAGCCTGGAGGATCTGCAGCGCGCGCCCGGCGTCAGCTCAGCGGTGGCCCAGACCGTGTACGATTTCTACCACCCGAACGGATAACCGGCCGAACGGATAGCACGCGTTCAGGGAAAGCTGACGACCGCGTTGTTGTCGGGAAATTCGGCGGCAACGGCATGGGGCAGGCCCGATGTTTTCCAGGCGGCCTTTCCATCCAGCACGGCCGGATCGCTGGCCACGCCCGCCATCGTGAAACGGGCAATGGCATAGGGCAGGCCTTCCGCACCGAGCGCGGATGGAGCGTCCATCAACTGGAAATGCAGGTGCGGCGCATCGGAATTGCCCGAATTGCCCAGCTTGGCCAGTACTTGCCCGGTATGCACGGCCTCTCCCGGATGGACGAGAACGCTCCCCGGCTGAAGGTGGCCGTAGAGGGCGTAAGCGCCGTTCCCCAGGTCAAGGATCACGGTGTTGCCGCTGATCGTCTCCACCGTCGGACGACGGCCTTCCTGCGGGTTGGCGCCGGCGTTCTCCGGCAGATCGTCGATGATCGAGACCACCCTGGCATCCGCCACCGCGAGCACGGGCGCACCGTAGCCTGGATAGCTTTCGTTGCGGCCCGGGTCACCCGCGAGGAAGCGACCCTTGTTGTCGAGCCGGACCCAGTCGATCGCGAAGCGCTGCGCCAGATGCGCCCGCCCGTTGATCGCGTTCCACGAACGCCGGTGATCGGGCGCGGCCAGACCGTTGGCGGCCAGCCAGCCGTCGCCGGCAAGTGGCGGCGCGATCACCACGGCCGGCGCGTCGACCGGAGTGGCCGGGCCGGTCAGCGACCGTTCGATCGTCTTTCCATCGGGCAGGGTTAGCGAGAAAGTCAGGCGATGGCCCAGGCGCGCCGGCACTTTTGCGCCGGTGGCGAGCGCAAGATCGACGAACACCACGCCGGTCCGCCCGCCGGCCAGCGTGCGTTCGGTGCCGGGCGTGGGTTCCGGGCCGATAGTGCCGATCATCGCGGCCAGATCGGCCGGAGCATAGTGGGCCAGTACCGTTCCCGCATCGTCGAGCAGGTCCAGTGCCGCCAGATCGATCGGCGCCGTGTGAAAGTTGGTGACGCGCAGTTCGTAAAGCAGCCGCGCGCGGCCATCGGTCACCACCGGCGCGGGTGCTTTGGGTATCGCCACATCGACGGGAAAGCCCGATAGCGCGGGGGCCTCTGCCATGGCGGCGGAACCGCCGGTGGGCAGCGGAGCAAATGCCAGCATGGCGAGGATGGGATAAGGCAGCTTCATCCCGCCATGCTCGCACAAGGCTCCGGCGGGTCAAGCACGCCCGTCGAAAGGTTGCGACGGCTTGTGGAATCGTGCGTGACGGTACCGGGTCAGGCCTTGGGCGCGATCGGCCGGATCATGCCTTCCTGCGCTACGCTGGCGACCAGCCGGCCGTCGCGCGTGTAGATGCGGCCCCGGTTGAACCCGCGCGCATGGTCCGCCCACGGGCTGTCGCAGGCATAGAGCAGCCACTCGTCGGCGCGGAAATCGTCGTGGAACCAGATCGCGTGATCGAGGCTGGCGCTCATCACGTTGCCTTTGTCCCAGCGCAGATCGTGGGGAAGCGTGCAGGTGCCCAGCAGCGTCATGTCGCTGGCATAGGCCAGCACCGCGCGGTGGATCTTCGGATCGTCCGGCAGAGCGGCCATGCTGCGGAACCAGGTGTTTGCGACGGGTTCCATCCGCTTCGCCGTTGTCCAGCGTTCCGGCTCCACCGGCCGGAGGTCGATCGGGCGTTGGCGGAGCACGAATTCCTGTTGAGACTTGGGCAACTTGTCGAGATGGCGGCGGCGCAGTTCACGCTCGTTGACCAGTTCCTCGGGCGCGGGGACGGCGGGCATCGCACTCGCATGGCGTACGCCCGGCTCCCGCCGGTGGAACGAGGCCAGCATGGTCAGGATCGGCTTGCCCAGCTGGCTGGCGACGATGCGGCGGTTGGAGAAGCTGCCGCCATCGAGATCGCGCTCGACGCGGAAATCGATCTCGTAGTCCTCGTTGCCGCCGCGCAGGAAATAGGCGTGAAGCGAATGGACCGGGCGATCCTCCGGCACGGTGCGTTCGGCCGCCGCGAGTGCCTGTCCAATGACCTGTCCACCGAAGACGCGGCCGACGCCGCCGGGCTTGCGGCTGCCAAGGAATCGGTCGCCGCCCAGATCATCAACGTCGAGCAGGCGCAGCAGGCCGCTGACAAGTTCCTCGCCGGAAAGCTGGGGGGCAGGGGATGCGTCGTTCATCGCGCTCCCATGCGCGAGCCTGCCGTTTACGTCAACGCAAACCCTTTGCCTTGGCATAAAGGCGCCAGCTGAAAGCTTTGGCCCTGTTGCTTGCGGGCCACCGGCCGGGCGCGCGGGGATTCAGGCCATTCCTGCGCAGCAGTCCGTTGAAGGCCCGCGCATCGGCTTCGGCAAAGCTCCATTCCGAACGCCAGGTTATCGAGAGCGATACCGAAGGCGCGGGGCCGTTGCGCACGAAATGCGGTGCCATCACCGGCACGAACAGCGCCTCGCCGGGGGATAGCGCCCATTCGCGCCCGCCTGCCGCCAGCTCGTCGCGCCAGTAGAGTTCGCGCCCGCCGCCGGTGTGATAGGTCTCGTGCGTTTCGTCGGGGGCGTAGAAGGCATCGCCCGCCGGGAACATCGTCATCACCTTGCTGCCCATCAAGTGCAGCAGGATGTTGTGTTCCGGATCGAAGTGATAGGGCGTGACGCCATCGGGGCTGGTGACGAAGACGAAGCCTTGCGGCTTCAGCATCGCGCCGGTGCGGGCCTCGATCGTCGGGCGCAGTTCTTCCAGCAGGCTTGCCAGCAGTTCGCCATAGGCGGGCACCTGTTCGATGTTCTTGAGCGCCGCCCAGCTGCCGGTCGACGCGATGTTGCGGATCGTATCGCCGATGCCCAGGCCGTTGCCTTCGGCCTTCGCGCCGTTCAACCCGACGGGCAGGTCCGCGCGGTTGTATTCGACCGATGCTGTCGGCAGCGCTTCGGCCAGCGTCGCCAGCGCGTCCAGCGCCATCAGTGGGTGATCGCCCAGCCGGTGCGTCAGCTTGTGCGGTTGTTCGGGATAGGATGTGGCGAAGGCGGCGCGGGCTTCGTCGGTGAAGACGGGCAGGGCGCGGCTTGCGTCAAACGATCCGTGGTCTGGTTTCATGGGATGATCCCTGCGGGATTGCGGTTGAGTTCCATGGCCACCAGCCGTTCGAACGCGGCGCGGCGGGTTGTTCCGCCGATGGCGATGGAAATGCGGCCGATCGAGCGGCGTTCCATCCACAGCGAGTCGATCATCGGGTGATCGGCTGCGGCGCAACTGTCGCACCACGCAATATCTTCGCGTTCCAGCATGGCCAGGTTTTCCAGCTGGAGGAGGACGCCGGGCGAGAAACGGGCATAGCGTTCGTCGAAAGCGGTCTTGAAGGAAAAGGCGCCGGGCGCCGTCAGGAAGTTCGCCAGCATGGCGATCGGCTGTCCGTCAAGGGTGAGGCTCAGGCGTTCGAGCAGGCCACGATGGGCGGCATCGTTCATCGCCTCGCGGAACAGCAGTTCGGTTTGCGGCGCGCAGGCCAGCGCGCTGCCCGAACGGCCTTTCCAGCCTTCGGCTTCCAGCGTCAGGAATTGCTCGACCCACGAAGCGACCCGCTCGATTCCATCTTCGCGGTGGAACTCCAGCGCTCCCAGTTCGGACAGGCGGGCCTGTTGCCGGCGGTATTCCTTGCGCTTCTTGCTCGGCACCGCGCGCTGCAGGTAATCGTCGGGCGCAAGCCGGGAACACAGCAGCGCGCGTTCTTCCCGATGCACCAGCGCGATGCGCCTGCCCTGTTCCGCGCCGATCGCGTAAAGGCTGCCGATCAGGCCGTTGTCCAGCGGTTGCAGCGCAAGGTGCAGGAACAGGGCCGGGCCGGCATTGGCATCGGCCCAGGCCAGCAAGGCGCGCCAGAATGACGGCTCGTCCCCGCGCGCGACCAAGGGCGCGCCCAGGAAGCAATTGGGGTGGAGCCAGTTGCCCAGATGCGGCAGCGGCCACCGGCCATAGCGCCAGGAAGGCGCCAGCGGCATCAGCCCGATCAGTTCGCCGCCCCTTTCCAGCCGGGCGATCCGAACCGTGCCCGCGGGGTCGAAACGGCGCAGAGCGCGCAGCAGATACCAGCTTTCGAAGAACGGGTTGGGCGTGGAGGCATCGCGCGCCAGGGCATCCCAGCGCCGTACCGCCTCGGCATCGACCCAACTGTTCCACGGCGCGACGATCAGCGCGGAATCGCCCGTGATGACGGCATGTGCCGGTGCTGGCGCAAGGCGCTGCCGGGATCGGCGTTCGATGAAAGGTTGCGCGCTCACGAAACTGTCTTCTGGCCCTGGGCTGCCTGCGGAATCAAAACCGCGTATCCGGGCTACCAGCAAGGACCGAAAGTTATGTTAATGATCGCACCGAAATGAAATGACCCCGCCCGTATGAACGGGCGGGGTCGCTTTCTCCCCGACTCGGGCCGGACGTTATGATCAGACCATGCTATGGCCTGCCAGCGCCGCAAGCAACAGCAGCGCGACGATGTTGGTGATCTTGATCATCGGATTGACCGCCGGACCGGCGGTATCCTTGTAGGGATCGCCCACGGTATCGCCCGTCACGGCCGCCTTGTGCGCTTCCGATCCCTTGCCGCCGTGGTGGCCGTCCTCGATGTACTTCTTGGCGTTGTCCCACGCGCCGCCACCCGATGTCATCGACAGGGCGACGAAGAGGCCGCCGACGATCACGCCGAGAAGCAATGCGCCCAGCGCCGCAAAGCCGTTGTCCTGCCCCGCGACCCACGAGATCACGAAGTACACCACGATCGGCGCGAGGACCGGGAGCAGAGAGGGCACGATCATTTCCTTGATCGCGGCCTTGGTCACCAGGTCCACGGTGCGGGCATAGTCGGGCTTCGAAGTGCCTTCCATGATGCCCGGATTGTCGCGGAACTGATCCCGCACGTCGACGACGACATCGCCGGCGGCCCGGCCGACCGCAGTCATGCCCATCGCGCCGAACAGGTAGGGCAGCAGCGCGCCGAGCAGCAGGCCGACGATAACGTAAGGATTCTCGAGGCTGAAATCGACGCTCAGGCTCGGGAAGAATTCGCGCAGGTCGGTGGTGTATGCGGCGAACAGCACCAGCGCGGCGAGACCGGCGGAGCCGATTGCGTAGCCCTTGGTGACCGCCTTGGTGGTGTTGCCCACGGCATCGAGCGCGTCGGTCTTTTCGCGGACCGAATCGTCGAGCCCGGCCATTTCGGCGATGCCGCCGGCGTTGTCCGTGACCGGACCATAGGCATCGAGCGCGACGACCATGCCGGCGAGCGCGAGCATGGCGGTGGCGCCATAGGCGATGCCGAGCGGACCGGCGAGCTTGTAGGTGATGATCATCGAGGCGACGATCGCCAGCGCGGGAAGCGCGGTGGCTTCCATCGAGATGGCCAGGCCCTGGATCACGTTGGTACCGTGCCCGGTGACCGAGGCCTTGGCGATCGACTTCACGGGGCGGTAGCTGGTGCCGGTGTAGTATTCGGTGATCCAGATGATCAGGCCGGTCAGCGCAAGGCCGACGAAGCCCGCGTAGAACAGCGAGCGGCCGGTGAACGCATAGTCATGGCCGAACGCCTGGTACGTGGTGCTGGCTTCCATGGCGCTGAAATCGCCCACGGTGCCGCCCAGCGCGTGGTTCATGGCGAACCAGATCGCCGGAACCGAGAGCAGGGCGGTAACGAAGAAGCCCTTGTACATGGCGCCCATGATGTTGTTCGAGGAGCCGAGCTTCACGAAATAGGTGCCGATGATGGAGGTGACGATGCAGACGCCGCCGATCAGCAGCGGGATCGCCATGAGCGCGTCGAGGTTGGCCGCGTTCTTCACGAGCAGCGCGGTCATGATCATGGTCGCGCCGATGGTGACGACATAGGTTTCGAACAGGTCGGCGGCCATGCCGGCGCAGTCGCCCACNNGGGTTGCGCGGATCATCTTCCGGAATGCCGGCCTCGACCTTGCCGACAAGGTCGGCGCCGACGTCGGCGGCCTTGGTGAAGATGCCGCCGCCCAGACGGGCGAAGATCGAAACGAGGCTGGCACCGAGCGCCAGCGCGGTGAGCGCGGTGACGACGGTGCGGCTGTTGGCCGCTTCACCCGCGATGCTGGTGAGATAGTAGAAGAATACCGCGATCGCGAGGAGAGCCAGACCCGCCACCAGCATGCCGGTGATGGCGCCGGCGCGGAAGGCAAGGGTGAGGCCCTGCTGCAGGCCGGATTGCGCGGCGGCAGCGGTGCGAACGTTCGAGCGGACCGACACGTTCATGCCGATGAACCCCGCCGCGCCCGAGAGCACCGCGCCAAGCACGAAGCCGATCGCCGATACCGCGCCGAGCGAGACCGCCACGATCACCGCGACCACAACGCCGACAATGGCGATGGTGGTGTACTGCCGCTTCAGATAGGCTTGCGCGCCTTCCTGGATGGCGGCGGCGA
>NZ_DDFB01000097.1:0-2166 GCF_002336885.1 Novosphingobium sp. UBA1939
GATCCCCGCCGCTTCCTCCAGCATCATGCGCCGTTCGGCGGGGCGCGCGGCGATCACCGCCCCGATGCGGCCCTGGCTGACCAGCGCCGGGCTGTGCGCGCCGGTGGCGGCATCGGCGAAGANNCGCGATAGGCGCTGCCCGCGCCGCGTTCGATGCGGCGCACCACTTCCAGTTCGCCGCCGAACGGACCGGAAGGATCGGTCGTCGCCGTCAGCATCACTTCGGCAAAGGCGCGCGCGGGGCGCTGGGTGGTGCCCGCGAAGATCACGTCTTCCATGCCGCCGCCGCGCATCGACCGGGCCGAGCTTTCGCCCATGACCCAGCGGATCGCTTCCAGCAGGTTCGATTTTCCGCAACCGTTGGGGCCGACAATGCCCGTCAACCCCGGTTCGATCCGGAGTTCGGCGGGTTCCACAAAGCTCTTGAAGCCGGTCAGCTTCAAGCGCCTGAATTCCATTAGCCCCCCTTCCGCGCGTGCTCCCCTTTAGCGCGCGCCAGCTTTTTGTAGCAGCGGTTCCAGTTCCTGCCAGCTTGCAACTTCCAGATTCTTGCCATTCAGGATGAATGTGGGCGTGCCGGTGACGTTGAAGTCCTTGGTCGCCTTGTCGGTGCGATTGGCGAGTTCGGTGGCTTTCGCGGTATCGGACAGGCACTCGGCGCCCTGATCGGCGGCGATGCCGCGCGCGGCGAAGAAGTCGGTCATGCCGCCCAGCTGGGCGATGCCGGCGAAGCGCTGCGCCGGCGGCTGTTCGGCCAGCGCCTTGAAGCGGGCTTCATCCTTCTGCAGGTTGGTGAACATGTTGGGCTGCCAGTCCCAGAACTGTTCGCTCAGCGGGATCACCGCCTCGGGCGAACCGCAAGTGGCCAGCAGCGCGGCCGGCACGTCGAGCGCGTTGAGCATGAACAGGCGCAGTTCGTAGCTGACCCGACCGCTGGCGATGTATTCGTCCTTCAGCTTGGGAAAGCCTTCCTTGGAGAAGGCGGCGCAGTGCGAACAGCTCAGCGCGCCGAACTCGATCAGCTTGAGCGGTGCCTGCGGGTTGCCCATCAGGTAGCCGCCATCGGGCGTGGCGGAGATCATGTCGGTCCACGCCTTGCCGGCCGGCGGCGCGATCTTGGCGATCGGCGCGGCGGTTTCGGCTCCGGCGCCAACCTCATCCTTCTTGCCGCATGCGGAAAGGCCCAGCGCCAGCGGCAGGGCAAGCAGGAGAAGACGGCTACGGGTAAGTTTCATGGATGCTGTTCCCGGAATTGGAAGTGGCGCTTGGGACAAGGGCTAGCCGATCCGCGCGCCGGATTGAAGCCGGATTGAAGAGCGTGCGTGGCCGATCAGTGCAGGCGGGCTTCGATCTGCGGCTTCAGCGCTTCCCAGGTATAGGTGCCCGAAAGCGGAACGCCGTTGAGCACGAAGCTGGGCGTACCGGTGACGAAGTCCTTGTCCACCGCGTCCTGCGTGCCCTTGGCCAGCTTGTCGGCCAGGGCCTTGTTGGCCAGGCAGCGGTCGGTGGCGGGGCGGTCGAAGCCGTGCGTCGCCATGATCTCGTAGAAATGGAAATCGCTGGCGATAGCGCGGGTGCGGCTGGCGAAATCGCCGGCGGTCCAGCGCTGCCGCTGGGCCGCGTTGGCGGAAACCATCGGGCCGATCCAGTCGGCCTGCCTGCCCAGAAAGGCGTTGTGCAGGGTGACGAATTTCGACGGCGGCCCGCAATGCGTCAGCAGGGCTACGGTCATGTCCACCGGATCGCGCACGAAGCTGCGGATCTCGACCGAACCCTTACCGTTGCCGATGAACCCGATCTGGAGCTGCGCCAGCGATTCATGGTGGAATTCGGCGCAGTGCGGGCAGGTATAGCTGATGTATTCCACAAGCTTCACCGGCGCGGCTGGGTTGCCCAGGATGTGGCTTTCGGTGGCCGTGCGGGTGACGATCGTGGTCGGCGGGCGCGTGGTGGCGGGCAGGCGGCCCGCTGCGGTCCCGGCCCCCGTCCCCGCCGCAGCACCCGCCGTGGTCCATGTCATCATTCCGGCCAAGGCCAGCGCCAGCATGCTCAGGGCCCGCACGATCGATCGCATCACTGTGTCTTTTCCCCGTCCTGATTGCCGTCCGAAGTGTTCCCGCCCAGGTTGCGCGCCAGCGATTCCAGCACGGCCCGCAGTTCCGGATC
>NZ_DDFB01000097.1:2278-7523 GCF_002336885.1 Novosphingobium sp. UBA1939
GTGACGACCAGCTGGAGAATGCCATCGGCCTTTTCGCCGGGCGGGAAGCGGATCGATTCGGGCGCGCAGTGCCGGGCGTGGTGCTGCCCCACGATCTCGGGCCAGCGCGTGACCACCGAACTCTGCACGAAGCCGAAGCGGCGAAAAGCGGTGCGGCCGATCGCGGGCATCAGGTCGGCGATCTGCCGCGCCTCTCCGCCACGCGCGCGCTCGAACGGCTTGCCGGCGTTTTGACCCGCCTTCTGGCCGGTCTTTTGCGGGGCGTTCCGGGGCTTTCCTGCTTCGCGTTCCATATTGCGTGCTGCCATGCCATAGCGGCGCGATGCAGACCAGTGGCGAGACGAATTCGGGTGCGGGTACGATCGCCGGCGATCTGCTCGCCTGGTACGATGTCCACGCGCGCCGGTTGCCGTGGCGGCGGCTGCCGGGGGAGGCGCCGCAGGAACCGTACCGCGTGTGGCTGTCGGAAGTGATGCTCCAGCAGACGACCGTGGCCGCCGTCGGCCCCTATTTCGCGAAGTTCACCCAGCGCTGGCCGGCGGTGACCGATCTGGCGGCGGCGGATGATGCCGATGTCATGGCTGCCTGGGCCGGGCTGGGCTACTACGCTCGCGCCCGTAACCTGCTCGCCTGCGCGCGCGCCGTGGCGGCGATGGGCGGGGCGTTCCCCGATACCGAGGAAGCCCTGCGCGCCTTGCCGGGGCTGGGCGCCTATACCGCCGCCGCCGTCGCCGCGATCGCGTTCGGGCGGCGCGCGGTGGTGGTGGATGCCAATGTCGAGCGCGTGGTGGCGCGGCTGTTCGCCATCACGGAACCGCTGCCCGGTGCGCGCCCGGCGATTCGCGAGGCAACGGACGCGATCACGCCCGAAGTGCGCGCGGGCGATTTCGCGCAGGCGATGATGGACCTTGGCGCGACGGTCTGCACCGTGAAGGCGCCGCGCTGCCTGTTGTGCCCGATACGTGACGAGTGCCGGGCCTATGCCGAGGGCGATCCGGAGCGCCTGCCGGTGAAGGCGGCGAAGAAGGCTCGGCCCACGCGGCGCGGGCGCGCGTTCTGGATCGTGCGCGATGGCGCGGTCTGGCTGGTGCGGCGGCCGGGGAAGGGGATGCTGGGCGGGATGCGCGCCTTGCCCGACGATGGCTGGAACGCGCGCGCCGATGGCCACGGTGAACCGCCGCTGGCCGGTGGCTGGCGCTCGGGCGGGCTGGTCCGGCACACCTTCAGCCATTTCGATCTCGAATTGCAATTGATGCTTTGCGATGCCGCTGGCGGTGCTAGTCTGGCCGAGGGAGAATGGTGGCCGCTCGCAGGGATCGAAGAGGCCGGCTTGCCCACGGTATTCGCCAAGGCGGCGCAACTGGCGCTGGCCGGGGCGTAGGATGAGCGAGAGGCGGTAGAAGACCCCATGCGAAGCGAAGTTCTGCCCGCGTTCCAGGGCCTTTCCCGACGCGAAATCATGCGAGGTGGCCTGTTCGTGGGAGCGGGGGCCACTCTGTTCCCCCGCCTGGCCTTCGCCAGCGCGGCGGCCGAGGCGCAATGGCCGGCGGTGACGCAACTGCTCGATGGCTACGTGTCCGGCGGCAAGCTGCCCGGGATGATCGCGGCGCTCGGCTGGGGCAGTGCACCGCCGGAAAGCATCGCGCGTGGCGTCGAAACGAAGGGCGAAGCCGCCCCCGTCACCATGGACAGCCTGTTCCGCGTCTATTCGATGACCAAGCCGGTCACCGGCATGGCCGCGATGATCCTGATCGACGAAGGCCGGCTGCGGCTCGACCAGCCCCTGTCGGACGTGCTGCCGAAGTTCGCGAAGATGCAGGTGCAGGTGACGCCGGACGGCTCGATCACCGATCTGCGGCCCGCGAAAACGCCGATCACGATCCGCCACCTGCTGACTCACACAGCGGGGCTGGGCTATTCGATCATCCAGAAGGGACCGATCAAGGCCGCCTACGAACAGGCCGGCATCGTGCCCGGCCAGATCACGCGGTTGCCGTTGCCGGGGATGCAGCAACCCGCCGACATGCCCCGCAGCCTCGCCGCGTTCGCGGACCGTCTGGCCGATCTGCCGCTCGTCTATGAACCCGGCACGCAGTGGAGCTATTCGGTCGCGCTCGATCTGCTGGGCCGCGTGATCGAGGTGGTATCGGGCCAGCCGTTCGACCGCTTCCTGCACGATCGCATCTTCGGCCCCACGGGCATGGACAGTTCGTGGTTCCAGGTGCCGAAAAGCGAAGTCGGCCGGCTGACCTCGAACTACGGCGTGCTCGGCGGGTTCGTGGTGCCGCTCGATCCGGCGCCGTCCTCGATCTATCTTGATCCGCCGGCGTTTCCGTTCGGCGGTGCCGGGCTGGTGAGTTCGCCGCGCGATTACGACCGCTTCCTTACCATGCTGCTCGGCTATGGCGTGATCAATGGGCGGCGCGTGATGAGCGAGGCGGCGGTGCGGCTGGGCACCAGCAACCTGCTTCCCGCCGGCACCGCCACCGACGGCACGATGATCGCCGGCGCGGGCTTCGGCGCCGGCGGGCGCGTGGGCATCGGTGTGGATGCGGGGACGTATGGCTGGGCCGGCGCCGCCGGTACGATCGCCTTCATCAACCATCGCGTGGGCAACCGGGCGGGCCTTTATACGCAATACATGCCCTCCGAAGCCTATCCGGTGCAGAGGGATTTCCCCAAGGCTGTGATCGCAGACCTGTTTCGTGGAAAGAAAGCCGCATGAACGGAACCACCATCGCCTTTGCCGGCAGCGCGCTCGACCGGGCGGACCATGTCCGCTCCGATCCGGAAAAGCTCGCCGGCCTGATGAACTGGCGCGCGCGCCTGCTGCGGCTGGACGGGCTGGACCCGCTGCTCGCGCCCGAAGGCGGGCTGGACTGGGGCACGCTGGCCGATGCCGATCCGCAGGCCGAACTGGTGTTTCTGGGGCTGACCGAGGACGGACGCGGCTGCTTCGCCGAAGTCGCGCCGCGTCTGGTGGGCAGTGTCGCGCCGCCCAACCCGCGCCTGTGGCAGGCGATGACGATGCTGGGATCGCAGGATCTGGCGATCTATGGCGGCGCGCGAAGCCTGGTGGACTGGCACGCCCGGCACCGCTTCTGCGCCCGGTGCGGCCATGCCACCGTGCTGGCCAAGGGCGGCTGGCAGCGTTCCTGCACGAACGCGGCGTGCAAGGCGGAGCACTTCCCGCGCGTCGATCCGGTCACGATCATGCTGGTGGAGCATCAGGGCAACCTGCTGCTGGGCCGCCAGCCGCGCTTTCCCCCGCGCCGCTTCTCGGCGCTGGCCGGGTTCGTGGAGCCGGGCGAATCGATCGAGGGCGCGGTGGCGCGCGAAGTGCAGGAGGAAGCGGGCGTGATCGTGCGCGATGTGACGTATGTCGCCAGCCAGCCGTGGCCGTTCCCCTCGTCGCTGATGATCGGCTGCCACAGCCTGACCGACGATCCGGCGCTCACCGTCGACACCACCGAACTGGAAGAGGCGCGCTGGTTCACCCGCGCCGAAGTGCGGGCGGCGCTGGACGGGGATGAGGAAGGGCCTTTCATCGCGCCCCCGCCGCACGCGGTGGCGCGGCACCTGCTGGAATGGTGGATCGCCCGATGACCGCGCCCGCTGCGCCAAAGCCGGTGACGATCGACATCTGGTCGGACGTGATGTGCCCGTGGTGCGTGATCGGCTACCACCAGTTGCAGAAGGGGCTGGCCATCCTGGGCGACGAGGTGACGGCGACGATCCGCTTTCACCCGTTCGAGCTGAACCCCGACATGCCGCCCGAAGGCGAGGAGCAGAGCGCGCATATCATGCGCAAGTACGGGCGCAGCAAGGAACAGGCGGCGGAAGGCCGCTCGCAATTGCTGGCGATTGCCGAACGCGCCGGCGCCAGCCTGTCCTGGTCGGGCGAGGGCACGCCGCCGCCGGCGATGATGTGGAACACCCGCGCCGCGCACACGCTGCTGGTCCATGCCTTGCGCGATTACGACGCGGAAACCGAAGTGCGGCTGAAGCTGGCGCTGTTCGCGGCGCATTTCCAGCACCGCCGCAACGTTTCGGACCATGCCGTCCTGCTCGATGTGGCGGAAAGCGCGGGGCTGGACCGCGCCCGCGCGCAAGCCGCGCTCGACGATCCGGAACTGGCCGCGATCGTCGTGGCGGGCGAGCAGCAGGCGTGGGACTGGAACATCTCGGGCGTGCCGGCGATGGTCGTCAACGGCAAATACCTGATCCCCGGCGCGCAGGAACCGGACGTCTATGCCAACGCCCTGCGCCGGGTAATCGCGCGCGAAGCGGCAGGAGTATCCTGAATTTGGGTGGTTTGGGCACTCCTGCCTGAATGCATTTCCGCTCTTCCGGGTAGCTACAAAAATCGACTCATCAGCGGGAAGGGTGGTGGCATTGTCATACGACGATTTCCGCTGCATCGTTCCTTGATGAAATACAGTGAGATGCTGGCGTTATTCCTTTTGGCACCGGGCCTGTCAGGATGTGACCATAAGCAGCGCACATATGACGCGGATTGTTCGAAGCCGCCCTTAGCTTGGGGGACGGCAAAAGTCGGTATCGGCGAACTTGTTCCGATTGTTGCGGTATCAATCGATGCGAACGGCTTTGTGAAATGGGCTGGTAGCGCCGTTTCGAATGATCAATTGCAAGCCTGTCTCGTTGAGGCGGGAAAACTAAATTCCATCCCCAAACCAATACTTGAGGTTTCGCCAACCGCTCCTTGCCAAAGAGTTGAGGAGGTTCGGGCAATGATGATGGCGTCCCCAATCTGCAATAGTTCGCACCAAGCTTGTAGCGAAGGTCGAAATCCGAAGCAGTGGGACGTCGTTGGTGATCCTTGACGTCCGAAATCGCGTTGTGTCCGGAACCCGCGTGCGGTTGGAACGCCGGGAAAAGCGGGCCGTTATCCAATCCCCACACCCGTTCGTCCTGAGCTTGTCGAAGGACCCGCGATACGGCTGATTCTGGGGCGGTTTAGCGCGCAAGGCCGGCACCCCGCGCGTCCTTCGACAAGCTCAGGACGAACGAGGTTTCTTATGCCCAAAGCCAGTAATGGGTTCCGACCCTACCCCTGCGGCTGCGCGATCCACTTGCCGCTGTTCTGGTATTCGGGCCGGATGGCGTTGGAGCCGAGCAGGTTCGTTCCCGCTGGACTGGGCCCGGCGGGATGCGAACCGGCGGGCGGCGCGCCCGGCAGCCGGTTGCCCGCGCGGAACACGGCATCGCCGCCGCGCTGCTCGAT
>NZ_DDFB01000015.1:0-54006 GCF_002336885.1 Novosphingobium sp. UBA1939
TGCGCCAGCGCCTGCTCCACGCGATCGCGCTCCGCGCCTTCGAGTTCGCCATCGGCATAGGCGGCGATCATTTCGGGGGTGATGGTCATGCCGCTTCTCCCAACAGGGCGAGCAGGGCATCGCGCCCCCGGACCAGCCGCGAATTGAGCGTGCCGACCGGGCAGCCGACGATGTCCGCCGCTTCCTTGTAGGACCAGCCTTCGACCATCACCAGCAGCACGGCCTCGCGCTGATCGTCGGGCAGGCGGGCCATCGCGCGATCGACGTCGGTCAGCATCGCGCGCGCTTCCTGCCCGCCGTCCGCGCCCACGGCCGCGCCGGCTTCCTCGTCCACGAAGGTCTGTCCGCGGCGATTGGCCGCGCGCGTCTCGTCGATCCAAAGGTTGCGCATGATCCTGTACATCCAGCTGTCCATCCGTGTCCCCGCCTGCCACTGATCGCGGCTGCGCAAGGCGCGTTCCACCGTCATCTGGCAAAGATCGTCGGCCCGCGCCGGATCGCGCGCCAGCCCGGCCGCGAACCGGCGCAACCGGGGCAGCAAGGCCAGCATTTCGGATTCGAAGCGGTCTGACAGCGTTTTTGCCTTTCCGATGGATAAAACGGACGACACCGGTCGTTTCATCCATAATGAAATCCGAAAGATCGGGAAACGCGGATGCGAAGTCGGATATGGATACTCCTGTCGGTCGCCATGGCCTCCCCGGCGCTGGCGCAGATCGGCCCCATCGGCCAGCAATTGCCCGGCGTGGCCCAGCCCGTCGAGCGCGCGCTGGGCGGGACGCTGGAATCGGTCGATCGCACGCTTGGCACGGGCGTTGATGCCACGACGCGGACGGTGCGCAGCGCCGCCGCGCTGGCGCAGGCGCGGATCGACCGGCTCGGCGATCTCGTCCGCCGCAACCCGGCCGCGATCGAGCGCGATGCCGACGGCAATCCCGCGCGCAAGGGCGAATTGCTGCTGGTTGCCCCGGATCAGGCGACGCTCGATGCCGCGCGGCAGCTCGGCTTTTCGATCCTGGCGGAAGAGCGCCTCGATATGCTTGACCTGTCCGTCACCCGCCTCTCGGTGCCACGCGGCATGACGCTCGCGCAGGCGCAAGCGCGGCTGCGCAAGGCCGCTCCCGAAGCGACCGTGGCCGCCGACACGCTGAACTTCCCGTCCGGATCGACCGCACCGGCGCGTGGGCGCGAAGACAAGGCGTCCTCGCTCCAGCTCCCCCCGGTCGCCACGCCGGTCGGCGTGATCGATGGCGCGCCGGGGCCAGCCATCCCCGTGGAAGCCGTCCGCGGCTTCGCCCCGGGCGCGCCGGCACCGGGCGATCATGGCAGCGCGGTGGTCTCGCTGTTGCGCCGCGCCGGGGTGCAGCGCGTGCTGGTGGCCGATGTCTATGGCTCCGGGCCTGCCGGCGGCAACGCGCTGGCAATCGCGCAAGGGATCGACTGGCTGATGGGGCGCGGCGTGCGGGTGATCTCGATCAGTCTGGTCGGCCCTGCCAACGGCCTGCTGGCGCGGACCATGGGCGCGGCGCAACGGCGGGGCGCGGTAATCGTCGCGGCGGTGGGCAACGATGGCCCGGCCGCGCCGCCGGCCTATCCCGCGTCCTATCCCGGCGTTCTGGCCGTCACCGGCGTCGATGGCCGCAACCGCGCGCTGATCGAGGCGGGCCGCGCCCTGCATCTCGACTATGCCGCGCCCGGAGCCGACATGCGTGCGATGAACGCCGCCGGACGGCTGGTGCCGGTGCGCGGCACGTCGTTCGCGACGCCACTGGTCGCCGCGCGGGCCGCCAATGCCATGGATGCGCGCGCCGCCCTGCCCGCCGCGCTCGACCGGGAAGCGATCGATCTGGGCGCGCGCGGGCCGGATGCCGTGTTCGGCCGAGGGCTGATTTGCACAATTTGCCGATAAATCATGTGCTTGCAAAAAATTTCGAGCGAACGTGGATTAAACCGAACGCACCATCCGTTGTCAGGGCAAGGGGATGGATCAGGGTCCATCACCACCAAACGAAAGGATGGATACCATGCGTAAGCTCATCACGATTTCGGTTCTCGCCTTTGCCGTCTCGACCATGCCGGCGCACGCCCAGTTGCTGGGTGGCGGCCTTGGCGGCGGATCGCTCGGCGGCATGGTCGGCGGCGCGCTGGGCGGTACGCTCGGCGGCGGCCTGAACGGCGACCTGCCGATCGGCTCGACCATGGACCGCGTGGGATCGGCGACGTCCGGCGCGGCCAGCGCCGCCGGCTCGACCACAGGCAGCACCCGCGTCAACCGCCACAACGGGCAGGTCCACGCCGACCGCAGCGCCAGCGGCAGCGCGACCGGCGCCGTCACCCAGAACCTTGCCGGCCCGGCTGGCGCCCTCACCGGCGCAGTTTCCGGCAGCGGGTCGGCCGGCGGGTCGGCCAACGCCGATGCCCAGCTGATCGGCACCGACCAGATCGCCTCGACCTCGCGCTCTGTTGCGGGAACAGCGCGCAACACCGCAAGCGCGACCGCCGGCAAGGCCCGCACGACGGCCCAAGGCGCGGCGATGACCGCGCGTGATACCGCAGCGAGCACGGCCACGCGAACCCGCGAGGTGGCCGGCAAGGCGGCCCAGCGTGCCAACGGCACCGCAAGCGCCGTCGCCGAAAAGGCCGCCAGCACGTCCGTGACCGGCGCGGTGAACGGTTCGGTCAGCGGCAACGGTTCAGCGACCGCCGGCAACTGACCCACCGGGGGGAATCGCTAAGGGCCTGGCCACTCCTAACGGGGCGGCCAGGCCCTTTCGTTCAGGGCTGGCGCACGGTGCGGACCCGCAAGGTAGCGACCGCCGCGAGCAGCAGCATCAGCCCGGCCAGCGACAGCACGTTGCGCGGATCGGAGCCCAGCACAGGGCCGTAGAGCAGCGGCATCGTCACCGTCTGAATCAGCATCGGCACGACGATGAACATGTTGAAGATGCCCATGTAGATGCCCGTCCGTTCCGCCGGGATGCTGTTGGCCAGCAAGACATAGGGGCTGCCCATCAGGCTGGCCCAGGCGATGCCGATGCCGATCATGGGAAGATAGCTCCAGGCCTCGTTGCCCATGTGCGGCAAGGCCAGCATGGCCACACCGCCCAGCGCGATGCTGACCGCGTGCACCGGCTTCACGCCCAGACGCCGGATCAGCGGCACCAGCGCGAAGGCGGCGAGAAAGGCGAGGAAGTTGTAGAACCCGCCCAGACGTCCGTTGACGAGCGTTGCATCGCGCAGCGCCGCCGCCGAATCCGAACCGTGGAGCGACCGCGCCAGCGACAGCGTGACGTACTGCCAGTAGCAGAACATGCCATACCACTGGAACAGCATGGCCACGCCGAATTGCCGCATCGGCGCCGGCATTTCGCGCACCGCATCGACGAAATCGCGCCAGGCGGTTCCCGCCGACAACGGCTGAGAGCGCAGCGCCGCCGCCTCCTCTTCCGGCAAGGGCAGCTCCGGCACGCGCCAGACCGACCACACGATCGTCGACAGCGAGAGCACCGCGCCGATAATGAAGGCCACGCGCGTCACCTGCGGAATGCCGTTCGCGTCGACCGCGTCCGCGCTCATCCCGGCCCACACGAACAGCGACGGCGCCAGATAGGACAGCGTCTGGGCAAGCCCGGTGAACGCGCTCTGCGTCAGGAAGCCCAGTGGCCGTTCGGCCGTGTCCAGCCGGTCGCTGACATAGGCACGATAAGGCTCCATCGTGATATTGTTGGCGGCATCGAGCACCCACAGCAGCGACGCGGCGACCCACAAGGCGGGGCTGAACGGCATGGCCAGCAGGGCCAGGCTGCACAGCACGGCCCCGATCAGGAAGTAGGGCGTGCGGCGGCCGATTCGCGTGGACGTGCGATCGCTGAGCGCGCCGATCAGGGGCTGGACGAGCAGACCCGTCATCGGCCCGGCCAACCACAGCACGGGCATGATCGTCGCGTCCGCGCCCAGATAAGTGTAGATCGGCGCCATGTTGCTCTGCTGCAGTCCGAAACTGAACTGCAGGCCGAGAAAACCCAGATTCATCTGCACGATGCCAGGAAAACCAAGGCGTGGCCGGGTGCCCTTCATATTCCCTCTCCTAACCGGGTTTGGCGCTGTTTGCTTGCATCGCTTGCCCTGCAACCTGAGTAGCAAAAATGCAAAGGTTTGCAAATTATTCTTGCAAACGTTTGCAATCGGTCGTAGCGAACCCTTGCAGATGTCGAGTCACTCGACCGTGTCAGGAGAGGAATGATGAAGGTTCGTCCGCTTAACGCCGTGCGCATGTCCGCCGCCAGCCTGCTGGCAGCCAGTTCGATGTTTGCGCTCGGCGTCACCCCGGCCCTTGCGCAGGACGCTTCGGCGCAGGCCGATTCCCCCAACGATGCCGAGATCATCGTGACCGCGGTGGCACGCGGGCAGAACCGGCTGGATTCCTCGGTTTCCGTCAGCTCGCTCAATGCCGAACAGCTGCAGCAGACCACGCCGCGTTCGGTCGCCGAACTGTTCCGCAACATTCCCGGCATCCGGTCGGAAAGCTCGGGCGGCGAAGGCAACGCCAACATCGCGGTGCGCGGCCTGCCGGTCGCCTCGGGTGGCGCCAAGTTCCTGCAGCTGCAGGAAGACGGGCTGCCGATCCTGGAATTCGGCGACATCACGTTCGGCAATGCCGACATCTTCCTGCGTTCGGACTTCAACATCGCGCGCGTCGAAGCGGTGCGCGGCGGTTCGGCTTCGACCTTCGCCTCGAACTCTCCGGGCGGCGTCATCAACCTAATCTCCAAGACCGGGGAACAGGAAGGCGGCGCGGTGCAGGCGACGGTCGGCCTCGATTATGGCGAATACCGCGTCGATGCCGATTACGGCGGCAAGATCAGCGACAGCCTGCGCTTCCACGTCGGCGGCTTCTACCGCCAGGGCGAAGGACCGCGCCGCGCCGGCTATGACGGCAACCGCGGCGGCCAGATCAAGTTCAACGTAACCAAGGATTTCGCCGGCGGCTACGTGCGGCTCTACGGCAAGTACCTGAACGACCGGGCCATCGGCTATCTGCCCAATCCGGTACGCGTGACCGGCACCAACGCCAACCCGGTCTATAACAACCTGCCCGGCTTCAGCATCAACGAGGATACGCTGCATTCGCGCTATTTCACGCGCAACGTCACGCTGGACGGCAACAACAACCTGGTGGCCGACGACATCCGCGATGGCCAGCATCCGGTGGTCAAGGCCGTGGGCCTCGAAAGCAAGTTCGACGTCGGCGGCGGCTGGTCGGTGATGGAACGCTTCCGCTATTCGGCGATCTCGGGCCGGTTCATCTCCAACTTCCCCTCGTCGGTCGACACGTCGGGCGCGGTGGCCACCAGCCTGGGCGGCGCGGGTGCCTCGGCGGTCTATTTCAACGGCCCCAACGCCGGGCAGGCAGTGGCTGCGAACACCTATCTCGCCAACATCGTCGTGTTCGACACCAAGCTGAACAGCCTGGACAACATCACCAACGATTTCCGCCTGACCAAGGACTTTGACCTGGGCGGCGGCAAGCTGACGGTGACCGGCGGCTTCTACAAGTCGCGCCAGACGATCGATACCGACTGGCTGTGGACCTCGGCCGTGATGGAAGTGAAGGGCGGCGGCAACGCGGCGCTGGTCAATATCGTCAACGGATCGGGCCAGCTCGTCACGCAGGACGGCTTCTACGGCTATGGCGCGCGCTTCTTCGGCAATTGCTGCCGCCGCAGCTATCGCCTGAGCTACGACACCAATGCGCCGTTTGCCGCGTTCACTTGGAACAAGGACGCGCTGACCCTGGACGCCAGCGTCCGCTACGACATCGGGCAGGCGCGCGGCTTTGTCGCCGGCGCGGATCTGGGCGGCGGCCGCAACGGCATCACCAGCTTCGACATCAACGGCAACGGCGTGATCTCCGGCCCTGAAACGCAAGTCGCGGTGGTCCCGCTGGGCAGCCCGGCTCCGGTGCATTACAACTACAACTACGCCTCCTACTCGCTCGGCGTGAACTATCGCGTGCGTGACGATCTGGCGCTGTTCGCCCGGTACAGCCGCGGCGGCCGCGCCAATGCCGATCGCCTGACGTTCGGCCCGGCGATCCGCAACACCGATGGCAGCCTGGTCAATTCCAGCGCCGCCGTCGATTTCGTGCGGCAGGCCGAAGGTGGCGTGAAGTACCGCTCGGGCGGGGTCGCGCTCTACGTGACCGGGTTCTACGCCACCACCGAGGAACAGAACTTCGAGGCGACCACGCAGCGCTTCCTCGATCGCAAGTACCGTTCCTATGGCGTGGAACTGGAAGGCAGCATCCGCAAGGGGCCGTTCCAGCTCAACGCGGGCGGCACCTGGACTCACGCTCGGATCACCTCCGATGCGCTCGATGCCACGGTCGTCGGCAACACGCCGCGCCGGCAGGCCAGCTTCGTGTACCAGATCAGCCCGGAAGTGAACCTCGACAAGGTATCGTTCGGCGCCAACGTCGTGGGTACCACCAGCAGCTACACGCAGGACAGCAACCAGCTGAAGCTGCCGGCCTACACCACGGTCAACGCCTTCCTGCAGGTGCGTCCGATCGAGCGCCTGCAACTCTCGGTGAACGCCAACAACCTGTTCAACGCAAAGGGCTTCACCGAAGCGGAAGATGGCGCGATCCCGGCCAACGGCATCGTGCGGGCGCGTTCGATCAACGGGCGCACGATCTCGGCCTCGGCACGCATCTCGTTCTGATCTCCCTGCCTCGGGCCGGCCTGATGCGCCGGCCCGATTTTTCTTCTCTCGATCGGACCAGACCGATGCCCTGTTTCCGCTGGCTGCCCGAACACGTCGCGGGAATCGCCGCCCATCCCCAGCCTCAGGCGCGCCCTTTCACCCGCGCCGAAGCGCCCCGCATAGCCGCCGGCATGGACCTGTGGGACCATTGGCCGGTGCTGGAAGCCAACGGCGATGTCGCCGCGATCGCGGGCGGGGCACTGGTGATCTTTCTTGCCGCACCCGTCCTTGCCGATCCCGAAGATCGCCATGCACAGGCACGGCTGTGGCTGTTCCACCGCACCCCGGCAGGCTGGCGCGATCTTGGTCCCGTGTTCGCCGACGGATTTTCCCCCGGCAGCCGCGAATGGTCCGGCACGGCGATCGTCGATCGGGCGCACAGCCACGTCACGCTGCATTTCACCGCCGCCGGCGTGCGCGGCGAACCGGCGATCACGTTCCGCCAGCGCCTGTTCGCGACCCGCGCCGCGCTGACGGTCACGGATGGCGTGCCCGCACTGTCCGGCTGGACTACCCCTGTCGAAACGCTGCGCCCCGATGGCGTGGACTACATGATCGATCTGGAAGGAACCGGCGCGGTCGGCGCGATCAAGGCTTTCCGCGATCCGTTCGTGTTCGAAGATCCCGCGTCGGGGCAGACCCGCCTGCTTTTCGCCGGTTCCCGCATGGGATCGAATTCGGACTGGAACGGCGTGGTGGGCGCGGGTACGTTGCAGGAAGACGGCACGTGGCGGCTGGACCCGCCGCTGGTCAGCGCCGATGGACTAAACAACGAGCTGGAACGGCCCCACGCGATCATGCACCAAGGTCTGGTCTATCTGTTCTGGTCCACCCAGCGCAAGGTCTTCGCCGCCGGCGGGCCTTCCGGTCCCACCGGTCTCTATGGGCTGGTGGCGCCGGGCATCGACGGCCCATGGACGCCGATCAACGGCACGGGACTGGTCTTCGGCAATCCCGATTCCGCTCCGTTCCAGGCCTATAGCTGGCAGGTGCTGCCCGATCTTTCGGTGTGGAGCTTTGCCGATCTCGTCGGTCTTGCCGAGCTGCCGCCGTCGACCGAGGCGGCCCGGGCAGCCTTTGGCGGCACCGCCGCGCCCGTGGTCAGGCTGGCGCTGGACGGCGACCGCGCGAGCCTTGCCGCATGACCGATGCACCACTCCTCGCCGGGGTCGAGCTGGGCGGCACCAAGTGCATCGCCGTGGTCGCGCGCGGGACCGAGATTCTGCGCGAACACCGCCTGCCGACGACCGATCCCGCAACCACGCTGACGGGGCTGTCCGAAGCGCTTGCGGAATGGCAGGCCGAGCTGCCGTTCACGGCGCTGGGCATTGGTACGTTCGGCCCGGCCCGCGTCTCCCCTGACGCGCCGGACTATGGCCAGATACTTCCCACGCCCAAGCCCGGATGGACCGGCGCGCGGGTGCTGGACCACTTCGCCGATCGCTTCGCCGTACCCATGGCATTCGATACCGATGTCGGCGCGGCGGCCCTCGCGGAAGGACGCTGGGGACGCGCGCACGGGTGTTCGACCCATGCCTATGTCACGGTCGGCACCGGCATCGGCATCGGCATCGTGGCCAATGGGCAGGTGTTGCACGGCGCCTTGCACCCCGAGGCCGGGCACCTGCGTGTGCGCCGCCGCCGCGACGATGCTTTCGCCGGGGTCTGCCCGTTCCACGGCGATTGCCTGGAAGGGCTGGCCTCCGGCCCCGCCATCGCTGCGCGCATCGGTGGCGATGCCACGAATATCGCCGATGACCATCCGGTCTGGTCCGATGTCGGCGCGGAGCTGGGCGAACTGATGGCCACGCTTATACTGACCGTATCGCCCGAATGCATCGTGATAGGCGGTGGCGTGGGCGGCGGACGCCCGACACTGCTTGACCGCATTCGCGATGCCACGGCCGGGGCGCTCGCCGGCTATGTTCCCGGCGCCGATCGCGCGGCGCTGGAAACGCTGATCGGCCCGCCGGGACTGGCGGCGCGCGCCGGCCCCATGGGCGCGCTGGCCCTCGCGCTCTCGACACTCGATTGACACGCTGACGCGGCTCCCGCAAACGTTCGCACAAATGTCGGCCAGGTCGCGCACGATCGTCCGGGCAAGCGTGCGGAGCAAGTGATGGACCGGGACAACGAGAGCGAGGAGCCACCGGCCCGCGTCCGCAATATCGTGGAACTGGCGCGGATCGCCGGCGTTTCGGCGAGCACCGTCTCGCGCGCGCTCGCTGGCAACCCGCTGATCAAGGCGAACACGCGCGAACGGATACAGGCGCTGGCGGAAAAGCACGGCTTTCGGCTGAACCAGATGGCCAGCAAGCTGCGCACGCGGGAAACCCGCGCGATCGGCGTGGTCGTGCCGCTGGGGCACGAACGGCGACAGCACATTTCCGATCCGTTCTTCATGACCATGCTGGGCCATCTGGCCGATGGCCTGACCGAATCCGGATACGACCTGATGCTGTCGCGCGTGCTGCCCGATACGCCGGGCTGGCTTGATGACATCGTTGACTCCGGATTGCTCGACGGCGTGCTGATCATCGGGCAATCGGATCAGCTCGATGCGATCGAACAGGTCGCGCAGCGCTATCGTCCTCTGGTGGTCTGGGGCCAGCAGACTCCGGGCTACCAGCAATGCACGATAGGGTCGGACAATCACGCGGGTGGCAAACTGGCCGCCCGGCGCCTGATCGCCAACGGGCGCACACGACTGGCCTTCCTGGGTGACATTCGCCCGCCCGAGATCGCCGCGCGCTTCGCCGGCGCCAACGCCGCGGTGCAGGAAGCCGGCCTGCCCGCGCTGGAAGCGCTGCCGGTACACTTGAGCGGCGAACAGGCGCAGGAAGATATTGCCACCCGGATCCGCAGGATCGGACGCACGCTGGACGGGATCGTCTGCGCGTCCGACGTGATCGCGATGACCGCGCTGCGCGCGCTAGCGGACGAGGGCCTCGCCGTCCCGCAGGACATTGCCGTTACCGGCTTCGACGATCTGCCGATCGCGGCGCAGACGGTTCCCCGGCTGACATCGGTGCGGCAGGACATCGCCCGGGGCGCGGGCATGATGATCGGGGCACTCGCCGCCCGGCTGCGGGGCGAAGACAGCCCGTCGGTCCGGATGACGCCCGAACTGGTCGTGCGCGACAGCGCGTAGCGTTAGCCGCTTCTTGTATCGAAAGCTGCCGCAAGATGGCGCAGCTTGTCCGGATTGCGAACGATGTAGATCGCCGCGATCCGCCCATCGCGCACGTCGAGCGCGGTCGTCTGCAGCACGTCGCCTCGATCGACACTGACATACCCCGGCAGGCCATCGATCGTGGCGGTGCGCAGGAGCGTCGGCATCGACGCATTTTTGCGCTTGAGCCCGGCAAACAAGCGCAGTGCCCGATCAATCCCCCGCACGACATTGCGGAAGGCAATCACCTTGCCGCCGCCATCCGAATAAATCGCGACGTCGCGCGCGAGCAGCGCCGACAACGCGTCCGCGTCGCCCTCGCGCGAAGCGGTAAAGAAGGCCCGAGCGATCCGGTCAGCCTCGCTCGCGTCCACCGTGAAACGCGGGCGCGCATCCCGCACGTGTTTGCGCGCCCGCGAGGCAAGCTGGCGGACCGCGGCCGGCTCGCGCCCCAATGTCGTGGCGATATCGGTCAGCGCCACGCCAAACACGTCGTGAAGCAGGAAGGCGGCGCGTTCCAGCGGGGACAGGCGCTCCATCGCCAGCATCAGGGTCAGCGTCAGGTCATCGGCGATCGTCTCTTCAGGCTCGGTGGTTTCCATCAGCGGTTCGGGCAGCCAGGCTCCGATATAGGTTTCCCGGCGAACACGGGCGGACTTGAGCTGATCGAGGCAAAGGCGGGTGACGATGCGGGTCAGATAGGCAGCCGGAGCATCGACGCTTTCCACTTTTGACGCCCACCGAAGCCATGCCTCCTGAACGATATCCTCCGCTTCGCTGACGGAGCCGAGCATACGGTATCCCAAGCGCAACAACCGTGGCCTTTGAGCCTCGAAATCAGCGGCATATTCATCCCTGCTCGGCACGCGCGTCCTCCACCGAGTGCGGTCGGCACCTCTCCCGTGCGGTATCGCGCCATGCCCACAGCGCAAGCGCGGTCGTCAGCATAGCCGGCAACGTCACCGCGGGAAAATCCCGGGCGAGTGCGCCGGTGCCGCAGATGCCAACCGCCACTTCCCAAAAGTGGAACAGGGCATGGCCCGCCAGCCAGAACGCGGCGGCGGACCAGAGCGGAAGACGCGCCGCCGGCCGCGCGACGCCTGCAAGCATCGCTATCGCGACCAACAGGAAAATCAGCCCGATGTCGCGCACGAAATGCTGGTTGAACGGGCCGGTGGTGGTGACACCGGGCACCGCGAAGTACCATCGGGCGGGCGAGAGCAGCATGAAAAGACCGTTGACGGCGGCTCCGATGCCGAGCGCCGCGGCCAGCGCGAGCGGCAAGCCCCGGCTCATGCCCTCCACTCCACCGATTGAGCCGCGCGCCGATGGCCCTGCGCTTGCGGAAGGATGACGAGAGGCTGACCGATCCGTCGCGCGCCGCCGACGATAACAGACTTCATGTTCGTGTCTCCCGTGCGCAATGCTTGTTTGCCTGACGAGATGGCCGCGGCCGGTGTGACATGGGCGATGGCGAAATGAAAAAATATGCGCCGCTGATGCTCGATATCGTGATCCCGCCCGGCTTCCAGAGCAAGGATAGTGACTGGTCTGCCGATGACGTCCGTGCCGAAATGGGCCTTCGCATGGCCAGGGAGGTCGCGGCGATGCCTCTCCGGATATTCAGGCGGTGCCGCCCGCGGCGTCCTTCGCTGCACTGGCCGGACGTCAAGGCGTTACCGTCTTGGCTCTGCGATTGGGCAACTGGTGGCGGCAAAAGCTTCTACCAGGATCGACCGGAGCGTGCCTTTTAGGGGGCCATGGAAGGAATCCGGGAAACAGGCGTCGGATCAAATCCGGCGATAGGCATACATGCTGGTCTCGTATGGAAAGGCGACCACTTTGCCGTCGGCCAACTCAGGCGTCCGCGCGATCAGCCGGCGCACTTCGCGTTCCACCTTGGAGCGCTCCCCACTCGGCAGCGCCGCAATGAAGCTTACTGACAGCGTGCGCTTGAGCACGACGTCTTCCGCCGTGCCGACATGGCTGTTGCGGACATGGCGTTCGCCGATGGGCGCCAGGCCGGGCGCCGGAAAGGCGTGGCGCCATGTCCCGGTCCTGTAGCGCGGCGTGTCGCCTTCGCGGCGATTGGTGATCTCCGAAAGAGCGGCCACCCAGGGCACATCCTCGTCGCGTCCGTTCCAGATCAGGCCCAGTACGCCGCCCGGAACAAGCACGCGGCGCATTTCCGCAACCGCAGCAGGCGTTGCGAACCAGTGAAAGGCCTGCGCGCAGACCACCGCGTGTACCGAAGCGTCGGGCAACGGGATGGCGTCTGCCAACCCCGCCAGTGTCAAAACGTCAGGATGGGTCCGGACCAGTTGCTCCCGCATCTCGGGAATGGGTTCGAGCGCGATGATCCTGCAACCCGTCTGTTGCAGGATCGGGATGAACTTGCCGGTACCCGCGCCGACCTCCAGCGCCTTGCGACCGGGGCCGAGATCCAGCACTTCGCGCAACCACGTCACCGCCTCGGGTGGATAGCCGGGGCGCCCGGCCACATAAGCCATGGCGCCGCTATGATAGCCCTTCGACTTGTCGTGGATCGGCATGGCCCAATGTCTCGTTCTTCGTCGCGCTGGCGGGTGTATCGCGGAACCCTGAGGATAGCGCGGCAGTGCCGGAGACGCCATCGATCGCGATCAACGCGCTCCGGCCAGCGCGACGGCGTCCGCTCCCGCCGGGAAGTGCAGTTGCCCGCCGGTATCATGCACGGCGCGCCACACGCCTTCGGCGACATCGCTTTCCCTGGTTGTCAGGGCAGGAGTGCCGAAGGCCTCCATGATCGGCTTTGCGAAGCCGGCATAGGCGTCCGGAATCAGCTGATCGACCGGCATGACGGCGTTGGACGCAAACCGCGTGGTGGGCGCATAGCCAGGTTCCACCAGTTTCGCGCGGATGTTGAAGTAAGCCAGTTCATGCGCCAGCGACCCGGTGAACCCCTCGATCGCCTGCTTGCTGGCGGTATAGGCGGCAGCAAGCGGGAAGGCGCCGAGCGTGACGCTGGAGGTGACGTTGACGATCGTGCCAGCGCGCCGCGCGCGCATCTGGGGAATGACTGCCTGGCACATCGCCATCACGCCGATTGTGTTGGTATCGAAGAGCTGGCGCACAAGCGCCATGGGCGTCGCTTCGAAGGCGCCAACCGCACCGATGCCCGCATTGTTCACCAACACGTCGATTTGCCCTGCGGCCTCGATCAACGATGCGATGCTGGCGGCGTTCGTCACGTCGAGCGGCAGTACGCGCAACTGGCGCGTATCGCCATCGAACGCCGCAGCCTCGGGGCGGCGCATCGTCGCGATGACATGCCAGCCCTGCTCCAGAAAGTGTTCTGCGATTGCCTTGCCATAGCCTGACGAAGTGCCGGTGATGAGGATCGTCCTGGTCATGTGCCTGTCTCCTGCGGTGGCGCTGGCAAGGACATAGACGGAGGCGACGATACGATATATAATCATAGCACCAATAATCATTATTGATCGTCTAAATGGACCCCTTGAGCGACATGATCACCCTGCTTCGACCCAGAGCGGCCGTTTCAAAGCCGATCTCCGGCCGGGGCTCTTGGGGCGTTCGTTATGAGGCCCACGACGCACCCGGCTTCACCATCGTTCTTGCCGGGCAGGCCTGGCTGAGCTTTGTCGGGGAGCAACCTCTCCGTCTCGCGCAGGGCGATTTTCTCCTGCTGCCGTCGACGCCGGCCTTTTCGCTAAGCAGCGAGCCGGGGGTGCGATGCGATCCTGTTGCGCCGCGCGCCGAGGCGGTCCGGCACGGCGAGCAGGACGGCGAACCGGATTTCATCGCTCTGGGCGGCAGCTTCGCGTTCGAGCGGGTCAATGCACCGCTGCTTCTCTCCTTGTTGCCGGAGCGTATCCATATTCCCGCCGCTGACGGGAAGGCGACGCGTTTCGGTCGGCTGATCGCTATGCTCGCCGAGGAATGCGCCAGTGATGATCCCGGCAAGGACCTGATGCTCCGGCGGATGTTGGACGCGCTGCTCATCGAGGCGCTGCGGTCGCACGATGTAGGGGAGGATGGCGTCGTTGCGGGCCTGCTGAACGGCCTGCGCGACCCGGCGCTCGCCCGCGCGCTTCAGGCGATCCATGCAGACGTCCGGGCGGGCTGGACCGTTGCCGGTCTCGCCGTCGTCGCCGGCATGTCACGCTCGGCCTTCTCGGCCCGGTTCGGAGTGATCATGGGCTGCGCACCGATCGAATATCTGGCGCGTTGGCGCATGGCGATCGCGAAGGAGGCACTCGCACAGGGTACCAAATCGCTCGATCGGATCGCCGACGAGATCGGGTATGAATCGGCAAGCGCATTCAGCACGGCATTTCGCAAGCGGCTGGGCTGCCCACCCGGCAGATTTGCGCGTGAGGCAGCCCTTTAGGTGACAACGCGCTGCTGGTCCGTTGCGAACTGCCTTGCAGCACTCCGCCCTGGTCTCTTCGGAAAGCTGAGCCGAGGGAGATCGATTTACGGGTCACATACGACCCACGCTGCCGCCGCCCCCTATTTCAGCTTGGTGCGCCATGCGCTGGGTGATGCGGTCGAAGGCGACCACTTCTTCGACATCGTTGCCTCCGATATCGCCTGGGAGGTGCTTTATGACTTTCCCGGGTGGCCGCACTGACATCGTGGCGCGAGGCACTGATGAACGCTTTTCACGGCTATGTGCAGCATATCGCGCTGTCCTCCACGAGCGACTTGGTCGTCCACCGCGCCGACGACGGGCCGATCGGGCGATGTGAAGGTCGGCTTTGAAGGCGGCGGGCGACGCTGTAAGTTTGATGAAGTCACGTCACGGCAGGCATCCCATGTCACCAAGTGTGGTTCTTACCGCAAGGGCGAGCGGCGTATGCGGCTCGGCGCCGAGCGTGGCGACCAGACGGGCATTGTTAAGGCGGATCGGCCGCTGCCAGAGATAACGCATCTCCATCAGTTCGCGCGGGGTCACTGCAAAGAGGCCGGCAATGCGTAGCAACCACCAGGGGAAAGGGGCAACGCGTGCATTAGGCTCGCCCAGTGCCTGTATGATCGCTTCGATCATCGCGGTGCCGGTGGCGTCCCAATGGCCATCCATGTGGAAGGTTTCGAAGCCTTGTGCTCTGTCGCGCTCAACCAGGCGCACCATGGTTTCGGCAACATCGGGCAGATAAGCCCATTGATGGCCCACTCCGGGCTCGCCGGGACTACGGATGACGCCGGGCCGCGCGCCCGGCTTGATCAGCCCCTGGGCGAACCAGCTGTTGGCAGCACCAGGGCCGAAGAAGTCACCCGCCCGCACGATTAGCGCGCGAATGTCTCCCGCCTCGGCGGCGCTGCGAAGCTTGTGCTCCATTTCCACCCGGATCGCCCCCTTGCGAGTCACAGGATGTTGGGGCGCAGCTTCGTCGATCAGCGGAAAGCTGTCGGGGCCGTAATTGTAGACGGTGCCGGGCAGCAGCACCCGCGCTCGTTGCGCGCGAGCCGCAGCGATGCTGTTGTCCAGCATTGGCAGGACCAGCTTGTCCCAATCGCGATAGCCTGGCGGGTTAACCGCGTGGACGATCAGTTTTGCGCCCGTCGCCGCTGCCGCTACTGTGGCGCTATCCATGGCATCCCCCGTCACCGGTATCACGTGACCTGGCAACCGCGCGAGGCTCTGCGCCCGGACGAGTGCGCGAACGCTCCATCCCCCCTCTGCCAGTCGCCGCGCGACCGCTCCGCCAATTCCTCCTGTCGCACCCAGCACCAGAGCAATCCGTTCCATGTCAGCCTCCTTGTACGAGGCCTTCCTCATCGCCGGAACAAGCATGCTACGAAATTGACGGAATACGGCGATCAGCTATACGAAAATCAATGAACACTGAACCAAGCTGGGATTTATATCGCACCTTCGCTGCTGTGCTGCGGGAAGGATCCCTGTCAGCCGCCGCGCGCGTTCTTGGCCTGACGCAACCCAGTGTCGCCCGCCATATCGAGGCGCTTGAGCAGGCCGTGGGCGGTACGCTGTTTTTGCGCTCGCAACGGGGACTCTCGCCCACAGACCGTGCGCTGGCGTTGAAACCATATGCTGAAGATATGATCGCCACCTCGGCCGCCTTGTTGCGCACAGCCTCCGCCAACCGGGGAGAGATCGCGGGAACCGTGCGCATCACAGCCAGCGAGGTGGTTGCAACGGAACATCTGCCGCCCGTGCTTGCGTCGTTACGCCGCCGCCACCCCCGGTTGTCCATCGAACTGATGGCGAGCGATGCGATCGACGACCTGCTGCAACGCCGGGCCGACATCGCCATCCGCATGGTCGAACCGACCCAGCAAGCGCTGGTCGCGCGCAAGCTGGGCGTGCTGCAACTGGGCCTGTACGCCCATCGCGATTATCTCGACCTGCGGGGCATTCCAGGATCGATCGCTGACCTCATCGACCACGATCTGATTGGCGCAGACAGCAGCGGAAACTTGTCACGCGCGGTGCTCGGCGCGCTGCCCGGCCTCGATCATGCGAATTTCGCGTTGCGAGTAGACAACACTGTCGTCCAACTTGCCGCGATCCGTGCCGGCTTCGGCATCGGCATTTGCCAGGTGGCGATTGCCGCGCGCGACGCCATGCTCGAGCGCATCCTGCCTGATGGTTTCGCCTTCGACTTACCGCTCTGGATCGTCATGCACGAGGGCCTCCGGAGCAACGAGCGATATCGCGCGGTCTTTGACGCTCTGGTGGAAGGGCTGGGGCATGGCGTATCCATGCCCACGGGCTCCTCACCGGGTGCTCGTTGATGATCATGAACCTGCGGCGGCTTTCGACGAGCCCTGCTTCGGCCGCGTATGGCCCGTTTTAAGGCGGGAATGGAAGATTCGCCCGCATCAATTCCGTTGTCGCAGCTTTGTTAGCGCTTGATCGAGGGCGGAAAGAAAGCGCGAGCGATCGGTTTTGCTGAAGGGGGCTGGTCCGCCCAGGTTCTCACCGCCCGCGCGCAGATCGGACAGGATGGCCCGCATGGCGATGGCGTTACCGATTGAGGAACTCGTAAAGGGGTGGCCCGTCGGGGAAATGACCGTGGCCCCCAATTTCAGACAGCGGTCCGCCAACAGGATGTCTGCGGTGATCACAACCGTATCGACGCCCGTGTTCTCGACGATCCAGTCGTCGGCCGCGTCAAAAGCGTCGCTCACGACTTTGCGTGCTATGAGCGGATCGGGTGGCACACGGATCGGGCTATTGCTGACCACAACCACCGGAAACTTGTAGCGGATCGCAACCTTGTAGGTTTCATCTTTCACCGGACAAGCGTCGGCATCGATCAGAATCTGCATCATGACGTGCCATAGCGCCATCGCGTCTGAATGACGACGATCTCATGCCGATAAACCGGCAGCCTTCAATGCACGCACGGCCGCCTTCGGAATTTGTGCGGCTCAGCCTGAAGGCAGTTTCGGCGGCAGACGGGGGCATCCAGCGTGGATGAACTTCAGGTGGCGCGGGCACATGCATACCCATGCACGATGCCCGCGCCACCTGGATCGCGTATGTGCGGACTACTTCGGTGCGCCGAAGCGCTGGCGGAAGCCGGTCAGGTCGATCGTGAAATCCTCCTGATCATGGAACTGCGCGTCGGTCAGCCTGGGCTTCTCGACCGCCTTGTACCACGCGGCGTATTCAGCCGTGTCGCGGCTCTGCTTCTTGTAGGCGGTCGAATAGGTGCGCACGTGGATGGTCGGCACGGGCCTCGCCATGTCGAAGGTCATCAGGCGGAGCCAGCCATCGCCGATGCCCTCGCCCGGCTGCAGCTTCACGCCGGCGTCGATCGCGGTCTGACGCCGGTCCTGATAGTCCGACAGGACCTGCCACACCGGATGGCCCGCGCGGTTGTCATCGACGCGCATCGCCTGGCCGTGCTCGTGGCCGCACAGCACCAGGAATATCTGGTCATGCTGGCTGATCAGCTTGTCCCACATCATCTGCGGATCGTTGTCCTCAGGATCGACCGCATGGTTGTCGATGATCGGGTTGGGCGCGCGGCGGCCTTCGTTGTCGAGGAAGTCGTGGGTCGAGATGATCGTCGGCAGACCGGGATGCTCGGCGATAATCTTCGCGGCCCATTCCAGCGAGGAATCGTGCGCGTCGAACTGCAGGCCGATGTGCAGGAACGTATAGCCGCCGGCGGTGAAGATCTGCGCGCTGTCCGCGCCGCCATCGTGGCTGGCGACGTACCACGGCTTGCCCTTGAAGAAGGGCTGGTTGGCGCCGAACAGCGAGCGGAAGTTGTCGAGCCCGCCGGCGTGCAGCACGCCCAGGCTCGACATGTCCTTGAACACGGCGGCGGGCGGGTGGTTGGCGTCGGTCCACATCGCGTCGTGATCGTGGTTGCCGGGCACGACCGAGAACGGCACCTTGTCCGCGATCATCGCATAGCCCGCCCGTGCGGTCGGGATCTCGATGGTGGTCACCTTGGGCGTCGGCGCGAAGTGGCTGTCCATGATCGGGTTGGCCACGCGCTTGAAACCGCGCGCGGCATGCGCTGGGTCCATCAGCAGCGTCTGGTGCTGCCACACGTCGCCCAGCGCGGTGACGAAGGCGATGTCACCGCCGTTGGCCTCGAGATTGTCGGCGATGAACTTCATCTGCTCGAGGAACATCTTGTCCGCGTCGAACTTGAAGCCTTCGGCGGTCTGGTGGGTATAGTCGATGTAGTTCTGCGTGTCGGGGATCGCGGCGATGGTGAACGACAGATCCTTGGCGGATGCCGTCGCGGCGAACGCCAGCGCGGTCGCGGCCAGCAGGGTGGTGAAGCGCTTCATCGAATGCATCCTTTTCAGAAGTTGAACCGCAGCGTTGCGCCATAGGTCGCCGGATCGCCGAAGAAGGCGACGTAGGTGCCCGGCAGGATCGAGCCGTAGTTGAAGTAGTTGCTGGCATAGACCGCGTTCGTGACATTCCGGCCCCAGACCGAAAGGTCCCACAGCCCGTTCTTCTCCCGGACGCCCGCGCGCAGGTTGAGCAGACCGTAGCCCCCGGTCACTGTCAGGCGCGAATCGTCGAGCGAGCCGTAGAAGTGCGAGCGGTACGAGAACTCGGCGCTGCCGTAGCCGACGAGGCCACGCCCCAGGTCGTGCTCGTACGTGCCGTTGATGCCCGTGGTCCACCGCGGCGCCCCGGCCACCGGACGCCCGCTGAGATCGCAGGTTGGCCGGCCGGTTGTTTCGATGGGGCACGGGCCGGCGGGGTAAGAGCGATACTTGGCGTCGTTATAGGCGACATAGCCGTGCAGCGTGAGGTTCTCGACCGGGCGCAGCGTCGCCTCGGCCTCAACGCCCTGCGTGCGCACGCGGCCGGCATTGGTGAGGAGCTGGACGACTTGTCCGTTCACTTCCTTGAGCACATTGGCCTGGTAGTTGCGGATCTCGGTGCGGAACAGGTTCAGGTTGAGCTGGATGCGGCGGTCCCACAACTCGCTCTTGATGCCGATCTCGTAGTTGGTGGCGACTTCGGGCTCGACCTTGAGCGCATCGGCGCCGAGCCCGGTGGGCGGCAGCGTGGTGTTGAGCCCGCCCGCCTTCTGCCCGCGCGAAACCAGACCGTAGACCATCACGCTCTCGCTCGGGTGGTAGTCGGTGCTGAACAGGAACGAGGCAGCGGTGTTCGAGATCGCGGCATGGATCGGCGCGGCCGCCTGGCTGGCGAGCGCGGTGACCGGCAGGCCCGTGGCGGCAGCGACAGGAATCGGGCGCGAGACGTCCTCGCGCTTGGTCTCGTGCGTTTCGCGCAGGCCGACGGTGACGTTCCATTTCGGCGTGACGTGCCAGTTGACCTGGCCGAAGCCGGCGATGCTGTGCGTCAACGGATTGGCCAGCGTATCCCAGCGGGTATTGTTGAACGCCAGCAGCCCGGCGATCTGCGGCGATACTTTCGCGTAGACCGGCAGCAGGGAATTGGGGATGCCCGAGAGCCACGCCGCCGCGTCCTTGCCGTAGTTAAGGTGCTGGTCGGTCTCGACGTACTGGTTGAAATAGTAGAGCCCGACCAGCGCATCGACATTGCCCATGCGCGGCAGCGCGAGGCGCACCTCCTGTGTCCACTGGCGATCCTGGATATAGTAGCCGCCGTAGATCACGTCGGCGCTGCTGCCCTCGGTGTCCGAATCCGAGCGATACTGCCAGTAGCGGAACGCGGTGATCGAGGTCAGCTTGAAGCCGCCGCCGAAGGTCCAGTCGATCTGCGCGGAGCCGGCGCCCTGCTTGGTGCCGGTGGCAACCGGCCCGTCGACAGCGGTGGTGCGCCCCGTCGGGTCGATCGCGATCTTCGCGCCGGTGGCGGTCAGCTTGGCCTGAATCGCCGCCGGGGTGAGGCCCATGCTCGGGATCACGGTAACCGCGCCCGAGCTTTGCTGCTCGCTCGAATATTCGCCGATCAGCCGCACGGACAGGTCGTCGGTCGGTTTCCACAGGAGTTGCAGGCGCGCGCCGTCGCGGCCGAGGCCGCTGGTCTTCCTGCCGGTGGTGATATTGTCGACGATGCCGTCGCGCGTCGTGCGGTAGCCGGTGACGCGGAATGCCAGCCTGTCAGTGATCGGCCCGGTGAGCGAGCCCTGATATTGCTGGTAGTTGAAGTTGCCATAAGTGGCCTGGCCGCGCGCGCCCAGAGTGAAGCTCGGCGCCTCGGTGGTGATGTTGACCGCGCCGGCGGTAGTGTTCTTGCCAAACAGCGTGCCCTGGGGCCCGCGCAGCACCTCGATCTGCTGCACGTCGATCAGGTCGGTCGCGGCCATGCCCGGACGCCCGAGGTAGACACCGTCCAGGAACAGGCTGGCGCTGTTCTCCAGCCCGTCGCTGCCGGGGTTATTGCCCAGACCACGGATCGAAATGCTCGCCTGGTGGCCGTTGGTGACGACGACGTTGGCGCTGGGGACGAGCTGGTTGAGATCTTCCAGCCGGATGTGATCGTTGCGGCGCAGGTCCGCCCCGCCCACCGCGGTAATGGCGAGCGGCACGTCCTGCAGCCGCTCACGCGTCTTGCGCGCGGTGACGACGATGTCGTCGACCGGCGCGTCGGCGGCATCGGCGGCAGTTTCCCCTGCCATGGCACGGACAGGCATTGCGGCCAGCAAAACCGCGCTGCACATCAGGTATTTTCGGCGATTCACAATGCGCCCCCTTCAGGTTGTGGCAATTTGTGAACGGTCGTGTATCGATATTAGATGACAGATTCGCGAAGGGACGAGGATGGCGGAGGATGTGTTGATGCGTGGCCGGGGGCGGCCGCGTGAGACCGAGAAAGACGAGGCGATCCGGCAGGCCACCTGGGCGCTGCTGGCGCGGGTCGGCTATGACGGCCTGACGTTCGAGGCGGTCGCCGAAGCGGCGGGGATCAGCCGCACCACGCTCTATCGGCGGTTCTCGGCCAAGAGCGAACTGGTGGCGAACGCGCTCTACGAGACCTCGCGCAAGATGGAGCGCGAGATGGTGTTCAGCGATGATCCGGCCACGGAACTGCTGGCGCACGTGCGCAATGCGCAGGCCTTCATGACGGGCGCGCGCGGACGGGCGGTGGTGACGATCACCGAAAGCGCCTCGCGCACGCCGGAGCTTGCGCACGCGACCGAAGCGGCGATGGCAGGGGACGAGCAACGCTTGCTAGGCGCGCTCAGCCGGTTGCGACCGCAGGCATCGCATGACAGGCTGCAACTTGCATTTAGCGTCATCGTCGGTGCGCTCATGTTCCACCAGGCCATGCGCGATGAAGAGATGCCGGCGAACGGCGCCCAGGCGCTGGTCGCTGCGGCTACGGCCGTGCTTGACGCCCCGGCATAGCCGAGGCGCGGGCATACCCCACTTTTCTCTCGGCACGGGCGGGGTACGGGGTACTCATGGATTTGCCGATAGACGTTCCGCCCAAAGCCAGGGCCAGCTTGTCCCGGTGACCGTAAGACCGGTTCCGACGGGGCAATCATCGATCGGAAACGACCGCTATTGAGGCGGCTTGGGACAGCAGGCTAACCGCCCCGCGATCCGACAGGTGCCGACCACCTCCTGTCGTTCTGAAAGCGAACCTAAACGACAGTTTTTGCTGGATCTTGCCAAGGAAGCGCTCGGTACTCCTGACGGTTCCTCAGGCGGCGTGCGCCCGGCGCGTCGCCCGGCAGGAAGTGGAGCTCGATCCTCCAGGCAGCGCCGACTGGATCGCCCGTTCGCGGATCGTCTACGCAAAACGGTGAGCCTGGGCCAAATTGCTTCGCGGCGATCTTGCCGCAGCGGTTTGAAGGGATGACGGGCCGCCCTCACAGCGGCGATCATCCGTCACTGGCCATCCCGACCGCTCTGGAGTAATTGCCCTCCGTCCATGGCCTCTGCCGTGGCGGGCACGGCAAGGGCGGCTGGCGTTCACGGAGCAGCCGCCTGAACCGTGAACCTATTCTGCGGCAGGTGCTCAGGGGGAATGCTTGAAACGGTCTGTGACCATTGTCGACATCGCCAAACACGCCGGCGTGTCTTTCAAGACCGTTTCCCGCGTTCTCAACGGAGCACCGACTGTGGCCGCAGAGCTGCGGGATCGCGTTGAACAGGCGATAAGGGACCTCGACTACAAGCCCAACAGGGCCGCCAGTCTCTTGCGCGGCGGCAAGTCCCATGCCCTTGGATTGATCATCGGATCGCATACGGAGATCCTCCACGCTTCCGAACCCGATCATCACATGCCGAGCTATGCTGCAGACGTGATACTGGGTTTGCTGCAGGCGTGCCATGCAGCAGAACATCATCTGGTCATCGAGAACATCTCGTCCGTGGATGCACGGATGTCGGGAGAAATGCTGCGACGCTTTCTTGATCTGGTGAAGCTGGACGGCGTGATCCTGGTGCCACCGCTTTGCGATATCGCATGGGTGCTCGACCTGCTCGACAACGCGGCAATTCCGTTTGCGCGGATCAATCCCGGCCTCGATCTGGACCGCGGGCTGTGCTTCGTCATCGACAACAACAAGGCGGCGCACGACGTGGGAGAAGCCATTCTCGCAATGGGCCATCGGCGGATCGGCTTTATCGACGGCCCCGAAAGCCATACGGCCCAGCGCGAGCGCAAGATCGGCTTTCTCGACATCATCGGCAGCGTGGCCGGCGCCAGCGTGGAGGTGCGGCAAGGCGATTTCCTGTTTGCCTCTGGCTTCGAGATGGGGCACGAACTGCTGGCTCTGCCCAAGCGTCCAACCGCCATATTCGCCGCGAACGACGAAATGGCCGCCGGCGTGCTCGCGGCCGCCATCGAACGGGGAATAGACGTGCCGGGCCAGTTGTCGCTGGTGGGGTTCGGCGGGCTCGCCGTTTCCACCCATACCTGGCCCCGGATCGCCACGGTGCGGCAATCGACGATCGAAATTGCCCGGCTGGCGGGTAACAGCCTGATCGAGCGTGACACGCGAGACGGCGTGGCGTGGGACCGGGTCGTGACGATGCCTTACGAACTGGTGACCCGCCAGTCGATGGCCCCGGCGGTGCGCTGACAGCCACAGAAGCAACCATCAGTCCGTCCGCTGTTGACGCCGATTTTGCGCAACACTATGCGTTCGGGACAACGTTGTCCCGAATCGCTTTGCGTCAGTGGGCAAACAAATCGGACCGAACGCAATTCGGTCAGACAAGGGAGGGTGTCATGAATTATCGCCGCACGGTGCTGTCGCTTGGAAGCGTGGCGTTTTCGCTCGCGACGCCTCTTTCCGTGCATGCGCAACAGGTTCAGGATGGCGCGGCCGCGGATGGAGAAGCCGCCACCGGCGAGATCGTGGTGACCGCGCAAAAGCGCGAACAGAGCCTGCAAAAAGTCCCCGTTTCGGTTGCCGTGCTTTCGTCCACCGTGCTGGCGGACAACCGGATCAGCGGCCTGGAACAGCTTTCGCAGGTCTCGCCTTCGATCAACTTCACCAACAGCGCCAACACGCGCGGGCAAGGGTTGTCGATCCGCGGCATCGGCACGCTCAACTTCTCGGACGGTGTGGAACCATCGGTTTCGACGGTGGTCGATGGCGTGGTCATCGGCCGGTCGGCCGCCTCGTTCTTCGATTTCAACGACATCGAGCGCATCGAAGTCCTGCGCGGTCCGCAAGGCACGCTGTTCGGCAAGAATTCCTCGGCCGGCGCGCTCAACGTCGTCACCGGCAAGCCGGATCTTGACACGTCATCCCTGTCGGCCTCGGCCAGCTACGGCACGTTTAACGACGTTCGCCTGAAGGCCAGCGCATCGGCGGTGCTGGATCAGGGCCGTGCAGCGCTGCGCCTCTCGGGCTTCCGCTCCACCGCCGACGGGATCATCACCAACACCGTCAACGGCCAGAAGCTCAACGGCAACAACAGCTGGGGCTTGCGCGGCAAACTGCTGTTCAAGCCGAGCGACGTTACCTCGATCTATCTCATTGGCGACTACGGCGAGAGCAACCGCAACTGCTGCACCTCCACCGTGCGCTCGGTACTGCCGACGACCACCTACTACAACGGCCAGACGCGCGCCGCGCTGCTGGCCAGCCAGACCCTCGGGCCGATCAACCGGCAGGTGACGATCGACGGCGATTACTTCAACCGCCAGAAGACCGGCGGCGCCTCGGTCGAAATCAACACGGAACTCGGCGGCCAGACGATCACCTCGATCACGGCCTATCGCGAATTCCGGGTGTTCGACAACAACGATCCCGATCTGGTTCCCCTGCCCGTCGTCAGCCTGAACAACGCCTTGCAGAAGCAGAAGCAGTTTACCCAGGAACTGCGGCTGACGTCGCCCGCCGGCAAGACGATCGAATATGTCCTCGGCCTCTACTATTTCTGGCAGGACGTCACCACCCGCACGCAGGTGAAAGGCAATCTGACGGTCAATCTGCCCGCCGGACAATACCTCGGCAACCAGGTCGATCGCGACATTACCACGAAGAACGTGGCCGCGTTCGGGCAGCTTACCGGCCATCTGACCGATACCCTCTCGCTGATCGGCGGCTTCCGCCTGACGTCCGAACAAGCGGTGGCGCACTTCAACCGCACGGTGCTGCCAGGGGCGCTCGCGGCCATGCCCAGCCTGGGCGGGCCGGCCTACGTCACGCCGACACTCAAGGCCACCGACACCGATTTCAGCTACAAGCTCGGCATCCAGTATCAGGCTTCGCCCGATGTGATGGCCTATGCCAGCTATACCCGTGGCTACAAGGGACCGGCGCTCAACCTGCTCAACAACCTGACGGCGGCGACGGTGAACGCGGGGCTGGCAGTGCTGAAGCCCGAGATCGCCCGCAATTGGGAAATCGGCCTGCGCACGACGCTGTTCGACCGGAAGCTGACGCTGAACGCGACCGGCTTCTACGAAACCTTCACCAACTTCCAGGCACAGACCTACAGCGCGGTGCTGACCTCGTTCCAGCTGACCAACGCCGGCAAGCTCGTGACCAAGGGCGCGGAAATCGAGGCGATCCTGCGCCCGATGAACGGCCTCAGCCTTTCGGGCAATCTTGCGTTTACGGACACGGAAGTGCGGGGGCTGGTCGTCAGCTGCTATCCGGGGCAGACCGCCGCGCTCGGCTGCGTGACCAGCCGGCAGGACGTGACCGGCGAAGCGCTGACCAACGCCCCCAAGTGGGCCTATTCGCTGAACGCCAGCTACCGGACGGATATCGGCGACAATCTGCGCGGCGGTGCCAACCTGTCCTTCACCTACCGGTCGCGCACGCTGTTCAGCTTCCGCGATCCCAATACCGCCCAGCCCGGCTATGGCCTGCTAAACGGCAGGCTGTCGATCGAGACGCAGGACGGGCGCTACAGCCTTGCGGTGTTCGGCAAGAACCTCACCAACAAGCATTTCGCCACGCTCATAGGCACCGGACTGCTCGATACCTCGGCCACCGGCGCCGGCTATACCCAGTTGCTGACTCCGGACGCCTTCCGCACGTTCGGCGTCGAAGCGGCTGTTCACTTCTGATGCCTAGCGCGGAGAGCGTCGGCCCATGCGCCGGCGCTCTCCGACCGTGCAGGAACGCCTGACCCATGCAGCTTTCCCGTCGTCACTTCGTCAGTGCGCTCCTCGCCACGACCACCCTGGGGAGCGCGCCCGCCCGTGCCATCGCCGGCAAAGGGCCGCGCCCCAACATCATCACGATCGTCCTCGACGATGTGGGCTATTCCGACATCGGTTGCTTCGGCTCCGAAATCCGCACGCCGGTGATCGACAGCCTCGCCAAGACGGGCCTGCGCTACGTCCACTTCGACACCAAGGCCGTTTGCGCCTCCACGCGCGCCGCGATGCTAACCGGGCGCAACGCGCACACGATCAACATGCCGGACGTGCCCGATGTCGCGGCCGTGACCCCGGGCGATCCGCAGATGGCGCGCCTGTTCCGTCTGCCAGGCAATGCGCAAACCATGGCGCAAGCCCTGCAACGGCGGGGCTATGCGACCTGGGCGATCGGGAAATGGCATATGATCCCGATGGCCGAACTGGGCGCGGACGCCCCGCGCGACAACTGGCCGCTGCAGCGCGGTTTCGACTATTTCTATGGCTTCCCGCGCGGCTGGACGGACCAGTATCGCCCCGAGCTGGTGGAGAACAACGGCTATCTCAAGCGGGATTTCGCGGAAGGCTATCACCTCTCCGCCGATCTGGCCGACAAGGCGATCAGCCTCGTCTCGCACCATCTCGACAGCAATCCGGCCGCGCCGTTCTTCCTGAATCTCGCTTTCGGCACGGCGCATTCGCCGATCCAGGTGCCACGCGAATATTCGGCGCCGTATGACGAGGTTTACGCAAAAGGCTGGGACGCGATCCGGCAGGAACGCTTCGTCCGGATGAAACGGATGGGGCTGATCCCCGAAAACACGCTGCTGCCCGGGCGGGAATCGCGCGACCGCGCGTGGGATGACCTGTCGGACGACGAAAAGGTGGTTTTCGCTCGGTACATGGCGGTCTATGCCGGCTTCATCGAACATTGCGACAAGCAGATCGGGCGGCTGCTCGATGCCCTGCGCAATCGGAACGCGCTCGAAAACACCGTCATCGTCGTTCTGTCCGATAACGGTGCCGCTTCTGAGGCCGGGCAAACCGGTTTCTTTGATGGCCTCTATCGCGCCAATACGGTTACACCAGCGCAACAGCGCGCCCGTATCGACGAACTGGGAACCGGCAAGACGCAGGCGGAATATCCACGCCCCTGGGCCATGGCGGGCGACACGCCGTTGCGGCGCTACAAGCTGTGGCCCTATTCGGGCGGCACGCGCACCCCGATGATTTTCCACTGGCCGCGCATGGTCCACGATGGCGGCGCGATCCGCCGGCAATTCGTCGATGTGATCGATATCGCGCCCACGCTGCTGGAAGCGGCGCAAGCGCGCTTCGACATGATCGTTGAAGGCGTGCCGCAGATCCCGGTCGCCGGCACATCGTTCCTCCCCACCGTGCGCAGCCGCAAGGCGCCGGGCCGGCAGGTGCAGTATTTCGAACTGCGCGGCAACCGGGCGATCACCAGCGGACGCTGGCGCGCCGTGGCGCTGCATGACTGCGACCAGCCCTATGCCAACGACCGCTGGGAACTGTTCGATCTCGACAGTGACTTTTCCGAAAGCACGGACCTCGCGGCCCGCTATCCGGCCAAGGTTGCCGAGATGAAGAGGCTGTGGGATGCGCAATGGGCCAAGTTCGGCACCGGGGAACTGGCGCAGCCGGGCGCGCTGACGTGCCGGTATTCGGATATGTTCGACCGGAGACCGGAATGACTGGCGGCTATGCCACGACCAGGTGGGACAAGAAACGGGGGACAGGAAGCATGACCGGGACAATGATGAAAGCGGGCCTTGCCATCCTGCTTGGCACCGCGGCCGCCACAACGGTCGCCGCCCGCGATCAGGCTCCATCCACCGGACCGGGCACCGCCGCGCCAGGCAGGGCGGGCGAAGACGCGCTGCACCGGGCCGACGCGACGCTGCGGCAGATGACGCAGGAAGAAAGGGCCGTGCTGACCCACGGGATCATGCCGCTTCCGGTCGGCGCCACTCCGCCACCGATTCCGGCGGATGCCATTCCCGGCGCCGGCTACGTCGGCGGCGTTGCCCGGCTGGGCATTCCCGCGCTGAAGGAAACCGACGCCAGCCTTGGCGTCGCCTACGTGTTCGGGCTGCGCCGGGATGGCGCCACCGCGCTGCCATCGGGCCTCGCCATGGCGTCGACCTGGAATCCCGCCCTCATCGAACAGGGCGGCGCCATGATCGGCGCCGAAGCGCGCGCCAAGGGCTTCAACGTGATGCTGGCGGGCGGCGTCAACCTGATGCGCGATCCGCGCAACGGCCGCAATTTCGAGTATTTCGGCGAAGACCCGCTGCTCAGCGGCACGCTCGCCGGCCATGCGATCCGGGGCATCCAGTCGAACCACATCATCGCCACGATCAAGCACTTCGCGCTGAACGGGCAGGAGACGGGCCGCAAGTTCGTCGATTCCCGGATTTCCGAAGGCGCGGCGCGCGAAAGCGACCTGCTGGCCTTCCAGCTCGGCATCGAGATCGGCAATCCGGGCTCGGTGATGTGCGCCTACAACAAGGTCAATGGCAACCCGGCCTGCTCCAGCAACTGGCTGCTGAACACGGTGCTCAAGCGCGACTGGGGCTACAAGGGCTTCGTCATGTCGGATTGGGGCGCGGTGCCCGATCTTCAGGCGGCGATGAACGGGCTGGACCAGCAATCGGGCGGGCAGCTCGACAAGGCGATGTTCTTCGACCGGCCGCTGGCCGAAGCCGCCGCGGGCAAACCCGCCTGGGCCGCACGGCGCGATGACATGAACCGCCGCGTGCTGTGGGCGATCTACGACAACGGGCTGGACAAATTTCCCGTCAGCCCCGGCGGCAAGATCGATTTCGATGCGCATGGCAGGATCGCGCAGGATACCGCCGAACAGGGCATCGTCCTGCTGCGCAACGAACGGAGCGCCTTGCCGCTCGCCGCTTCGGCGAAAAGGATCGCCGTCATCGGCGGCTACGCCGACACCGGCGTCGTCTCGGGCGCGGGCTCAAGCCAGGTGCAGGGCCAGGGCGGCCCGGCGGTATCGATCCCGCTGGGCGGCGGCAGCGGTTTCGCGGCCTTCATTCAGGAGGCCTATCACCGTTCCGTGCCACTCAAGGCGATCAAGGCGCAGGCCGGCGACGCCACCGTTACCTATCGCAACGGCCGCTATATCTCCGAAGCGGTGACGCAGGCGAAGCAGGCGGATGTCGCGATCGTGTTCGCCACGCAATGGTCGACCGAAGGGTTCGACCAGCCCGATCTTACGCTGCCCAACGGGCAGGACGCGCTGATCGCGGCCGTGGCGGACGCCAACCCGAACACGATCGTCGTGCTCGAAACCGGTGGCCCGGTGCTGATGCCGTGGCTCGGCAAGACCGCTGCGGTGGTCGAGGCATGGTATCCGGGCGCACGGGGCGCGGAAGCGATTGCGAACGTGCTGTTCGGCAAGACCAACCCTTCAGGCCGCCTGCCGATCACGTTCCCGGCCGCCGAAAAGCAGCTTCCGCGTGCCAAGGTCGATGGGTTCGACGTGCTCGAACCCGATTTCACCGGTAATCCGCCGCACGCCGACATGGCCCTTGTCGCCAACTACGACATCGAGGGGTCAGACCTCGGTTACCGCTGGTTCGCCCGCAAGGGGGAAAAGCCGCTGTTCCCGTTCGGCCATGGCCTGTCCTACACCGCGTTCGCCACCAGCGGCCTCAAGACCGATGGCGCAACCGCCACGTTCACGGTCACCAACACCGGCAAGCGCGCCGGCGCCACGGTGGCGCAGCTCTATATGGTCACGCAGGCGGGCGCGCCAAGGCAGCGTCTGGTGGGCTACGCGCGCGTCGATCTGGCGGCCGGCGCCTCGCAACCGGTCACGGTCGCGATCGATCCGCGCCTGCTGGCGGATTGGAAGAACGGCACATGGTCCATCGCCGGCGGTGATTACGGCTTCGCGCTGGGCGAGAACGCGGATGCGCTCGGCCCGGTCGTCACCGTGCGCATGAAGGCGCGGCGCTGGTAAGCGCCGGCCGCCGGCCGCCGGCCGTTGCCGATCAGCCGGCGCGCACCACGCAGCGAAAGCCGATATGGGTGGTGGACGTATCCACCATTTCCGGATGGCGCGCCGCCGGGCGATAGCGCTGGCAATAGTTCGCCGCGCAGAGGTGCGATCCGCCCTTCAACACCTTGCGCCCGATGCGCACCGCCGGCTGCGCCGGATCGTAGCTGTCCTTGAGCTTGCCGCCGCGCGGGTTGGAAACCGTGCAGCAGGCGCCCTTCGCCTTCTTGGGATCAGCCTGCGCCGCCTGCTCGCTCCACCAGTCGCGGGTCCATTCCCAGGTGTTGCCGATCATGTCGTACAGCCCATAGCCGTTAGGCGGGAACGACCGCACCGGCGAGGTCCGCTCCCATCCGTCCAGGCACTGGTTGGCGAAGGGGAACAGGCCCTGCCAGTAGTTCGCCAGCATCTGCCCGCCGGGCGCCAGTTCGTCGCCCCAGGCATAGTCCCGGCCTTCCAGCCCGCCGCGCGCGGCGTATTCGTATTCGGCTTCGGTCGGCAGGTCCTTGCCCGCCCACCGCGCATAGGCATCGGCATCCGCCCATGCGACATGCACCACCGGATGATCCCACAGGTCCAGATCGTCCAGCGAACGGCCGGGGCCAAGCGGGTGGCGCCAGTCCGCCCCGAATTCGAAGTGCCACCAGTTGCCCGGCGCGTTCATGTCCACCGGCCCGCGCGTCTTGCGGAACACCAGCGATCCGGCGCGGTCCATGCCCGGCAACATATCGGGATAGTCCTTCGGATCGGGCGCGATCTCGGCCTGCGTCACATGCCCCGTCGCCGCCACGAAGCGCGCGAACTGGCGGTTGGTCACTGGCGTCTCGTCGATCCGGAAGGCGTCCACCTTCACGCGGCGCAGCGGCGCTTCCTCCGGATAGAACGCTTCCGATCCCATCGTGAAAGTGCCGGCCGGGATGGCAATCATTCCCGCGTAGAGGTCCGCCACGGCTTCCAAGCGCTCTTCCTTCCCCATCGCTACGCCTACACGCCCGCCCATACCGGCGCGCGCTTTTGCAGGAAGGCGTCGATCCCCTCGGCGGCGTCTTCCTCCATCATGTTCCGCGCCATCACTTCCGTAGCCAGTTCATAGGCATCGGAGCACGGGCGTTCGCGCTGGGCATGGAACAGCGCCTTGCCATGGCGGATCGCGGCGGGGCTCTTGGCCATGATCGTGCGAACGAAATCGTCTACCGCCGCATCGAGATCCTCGGGCGCGACGGTCCGGTTGGTCAGACCCCAGCTCTCCGCCGTGGCCGCATCGATGAACTGCCCCGTCACCAGCATCTCGAACGCGCGCTTGGCCGGCACGTTGCGCGATAGCGCCACGGCCGGCGTCGAGCAGAACAGGCCGACGTTGATCCCCGAAACGGCGAACCGCGCCTCGGAGGAGGCGACCGCCAGATCGCAGCTGGCGACGAGCTGGCATCCCGCCGCCGTGGCGATGCCGTGCACGCGCGCGATCACCGGCACCGGCAGGTCGGCTATGGCCTGCATCACCTCGGTACAGGCGCCGAACAGATCGCGATAATAGGCAATGTCGGGCGTGGCGCGCATCTGGCGCAAGTCATGCCCCGCGCAAAACGCGCGGCCAGCGCCGGACAGCACCACGCATCGCGCCGCGGGATCGGCCGCCACAACGGCCAGCTCGGCTTTCAGCGCCGCGAGCATCTCCTCCGAGAGCGCGTTGAACTGCGCCGGGCGGTTGAGCACCAGATCGAAGCGCCCCCGATCGCGATGCACGAGGACGAGGGGTTCATTGAGGACCACGGGATCCTTGTCGCTGTCAGACGTCATCGCTTGGGCATCCTCGATCGTGTTGTGGGCGATACCGGATTTTGCTTCGTATAGCGTACAGCGATTGCGAAAAACCGATTTTGCGCCTTGCCGCCGCCGCCCACCATGCGCCTTTGCCCCAGGAGGCCCATGCTCGACCGCTTCGCCTATACCACATTACCCGCACGCATCGTTTTTGGGGCGGGAATGGTGGCGCAACTTGCCGGGGAAATCGAGACGCTCGGCTGCCACCGGCTGTTGCTGGTTTCGACGCCGGGGCAGCGGGACAAGGCGCAGGCGATTGCCGAACCGCTCGAACGCAGGATCGCCAGCCATTTCGCCCATGCCACCATGCACACGCCGGTCGAGGTGACCGAAGCCGCGCTCGCGGAATTCCGCGACGTGGATGCCGATGGCGTGCTCGCTTTCGGCGGCGGCACGGCGGTGGGCCTCGCCAAGGCGATTGCCCTGCACACCGGCTGCCGCCAGGCGATCGTCGCCACGACTTATGCCGGATCGGAAGTAACGCCCGTGCTGGGGCAGACGGCGGCGGGCATGAAGACCACAATGCGCGATCCCCGGCTGCTGCCCGATCTCGTGCTCTACGATCCCGCACTCACGCTGGACCTGCCCCAGTCGACCAGCATCACCAGCGGCTTCAACGCCATCGCGCACGCGGTGGAAGCGCTTTACGCGCCGGATCGCAATCCCGTTTCCAGCCTGATGGCGCTGGAAGGCGCGCGGGCGATGGTGGAAGCCCTGCCCCGCATCGCCGCCGATCCGCTGCGCCTGCCCGCGCGGACCCGCGCGCTCTATGCCGCATGGCTGTGCGGCACGGTGCTGGGCGCGGTCGGGATGTCGTTGCACCACAAGTTGTGCCACACGCTGGGCGGCAGCTTCGGCCTGCCCCATGCCGATGTGCATACCGTGATCCTGCCGCACGCGCTGGCCTACAACACCCCGGCGGTGGTGGCGGAACTCGCTCCGCTGGCGCAAGCGCTGGGCGACGATCCCGCGCAGGCGCTGCACCGACTGGCGCGCAATTTGGGCGCGCCAACCTCGCTTGCCGCGCTCGGCATGGCGGAAAGCGATATCGACCGCGCCGCCACGCTGGCCACGCAGAACACCTACCCCAACCCGCGCCCGGTCGAACGCGGACCGATCCGCGACCTGCTGGCGCGGGCGTGGCAGGGAGAGCAACCGGCATGACCGGGCCAATCATCAGGGAGCAAGGCGCATGAGCTATTTTACGGAGGCGCAATCGGCCGAGGCGGTCAACGCCCGGCTGGGCGCGGACATCGACCCGCGCCTTGCCCGGATCATGCGTTCGCTCGTCACGCACTTGCACGCTTTCATCAAGGACGTCGAACTGACGGGCGAGGAATGGGCCAAGGCGATCGACTTCCTGACCGCCACCGGCCGCATCTGCAGCGCCGAACGGCAGGAATTCATCCTGCTGAGCGACGTGTTGGGCGCATCGATGCTGGTCGACGCGATCAACAACCGCCGGCCGGACAAGGCCACGCAGAACACGGTGCTCGGGCCGTTCCACGTCGCTGGCGCGCCGGAGCGACAGATGGGCGAAAGCATCTGTCTGGATGACAAAGGCGAAGCCTGCCTGTTTGAAGGCGTGGTTACGGACATCGCCGGCCGCCCGATCGCCGGCGCGGAGATCGACGTCTGGTCCGACAACGCCGATGGCTTTTACGATGTTCAGCAACCCGACGAACAACCACAATGGAATAATCGAGGTCGATTTATGACCGATAAGGATGGGCGATACGCCTTCATCGGTATCAAGCCGGTATCCTATCCCATCCCGCATGACGGTCCGGTGGGCCAGATGCTCGAAGCGACCGGGCGGCACCCCTGGCGCCCGGCGCACACCCATTTCATCGTCTCCGCACCGGGTTGCGACCGGCTGGTGACGCACACCTTCGTTGCCGGCGACGCATGGCTGGAAAGCGACGCGGTGTTCGGGGTCAAGGCGTCGCTGATCGTGGACTACGAACCCACACCCGATGCCGCGACGCCGTGGCGCTGCGCTTTCGATTTCGTGCTGGCATCCGCTAATGCGTGACCGGACCATCGCGCCGGACAGCGCCGCATCGTGGTATGTCGTGGCGATCTGCATGGCGGCCTACGTGCTGTCGTTCGTCGACCGGCAGATCCTGTCGCTGCTGATCGGGCCGATCCAGGCCGATCTCGGCATCAGCGACACCCAGTTCGGTCTGCTGCACGGCTTCGCCTTCGCGATCTTCTACGCCACGCTTGGCGTGCCGATCGCCGGCTTTTCGGACCGGATGGCGCGCCCGGCGGTCATCTCCGCCGGCATCGCCGTGTGGAGCCTCGCCACCGCCGCCTGCGGGCTTGCCGGCAGCTTCGCCGCGCTGTTCGGCGCGCGCGTGATGGTGGGTGCGGGCGAAGGCGCTCTCTCCCCCGCCACGCAATCGCTGATCGCCGACCTCTTCTCGCGCGAAAAGCTGGGCCGGGCGCTGGCGGTCTATTCGCTTGGCTCGTTCGTGGGCGCGGGGCTCGCCTTCGTCGCGGGCGGCGCGGTGATCGCGGCGGCGACGGCGCACGGCACGGTCCATATCGCGGGCCTGGCCCTGCGGCCGTGGCAGCTCTGCTTCATGATCGTGGGCCTGCCGGGCCTGCTGCTGGCGCTGATCGTGGCGGTGACGGTGCGTGACCCGCGCCCTTCTGCCAGCGGCAAGCCGGCAGCGTCCCCGCCGGGCATCGGCGCGGTCTTCGCCATGATGCGCCGGCATCGCGCGATCTTCGGCCCGCACCTTGCCGGCTATGCCCTGACCGGCTGGGCGCTGTTCGGCACGCTGGCCTGGGCGCCGGCCGTGCTGACCCGCGCCTTCGGCTTCGACACGCGCGAGGCCGGGCTATGGCTCGGCCTGATCGCGACCTGCGCGGGCGGCGGCGGCGCCTATGCCAGCGGCTGGCTGATGGACTTGCTCGACCGCCGCAGTGGACGCGGCGATGGCGCGCTGCGCGTCGGCATGATCGGCGGGCTGTGCTCGGCGCTGTTCGGCGGCGCGCTGGCCTTCGCCCCTTCTCCGGCGATCGGCCTCGCCCTGCTCGCCGGCCTGCAGTTCTTTTCCTCGTTTCCCATCGCGCCGTCGGGCGCGCTCGTCCAGATCGTCGCGCCACCGGCCATGCGCGCGCGGGTTTCGGCGCTGCTGATCTGCTGCACCTCGCTGCTGGGCGCGGGCGTGGGAACGCTGCTGATCGGCCTGCTCAACGACCACCTGTTCGGCGCGGGCGCCGGGATCGTCCGTTCGCTGGCGCTGGTCACCGTGGTCGGCGGCGTGGGCGCGGCGGCCCTCCTCGCCCCCGGATGCAAGCCCCTGCGCGCCTTCGTCGCGGATCAGCGGGCCTGAACCCTCGCCTCGGCCATTGCCGCCTTGAGCTGCGCGCGGACCGGCCCTGGCGACCTTAACCAATCGGCGCGCAACCGCGTCACTTCCTCGGCTGTGTAGTCCTCGAACCCCGCCGGCAGCGGCCCCATCCGGCGGACCAGCCAGTTCATCAGCCGGGCGACATCGGCATCGCTGAGTCGCGAGGTGGAAACGCCGGGCACGCGCACCAGGTATTCGCGACCCCCGGGCAAGGCCGCAAAGTGGCCAAGCTGCCCGCGCATGTCGGGCACCTTGCCGGCCATGCCGCGCCCGTCGGGCAAGTGGCACCCCTGGCAGTGCAGCGCATAGTCCACCCAGGCGCGGTGCGCGCGCTCGTCCGGCCCGGTGCCGGTCGCCGCGACGCCGAACACCAGCGCCAGCGGGAGCAGGACAACCGGTCGCCGCACGCCCCGCGCCGTCAGTCCGCCGGTCCGAGCACGACCGACGTGGAGCAGTGGTAGGCGACCCCCGCCTGCGTGCCGAGGCACCAGTCGAGATCGTTGGATGTGGTCGGCTGGTAGGTCGGCGTCGCGCCTTCGTCGCGGCTGCAGTTGCACCGGCCGCACGCCGCTTTGCCGCAGCAATCGTTGTAGCTGATGATGTAATTGCGCCCGTCCACCGGGTTTCGGCAGGTGCCGACCCAGGTGATCGGCGAAGGTTCCGTCCCCGGCGGGCACGACGACGCCGAACCGCCGCAGCAGGAACAGAGGAAGCCGTCCACCGCGCAATAGCGCCAGTATTCGCACGACATCGGATCGCCCTGCTCCTGCACCTGCACGGGATTGGGCGCGCGTTCCGCCCGCGCGCGCGCCACCGGCAGCAGCGTGGCGGCGCCCGATACGGTCAGGAAAGCGCCCAGCCGCCCGATGAACCCCCGGCGCGATGTGCCGCGCGCAGCGCTGCGGGTCAGGTATTCGGCGGCGCGGTCCAGTCTTCTCATGCTTTGCTTCCCTGGTTCTGCCCCAGCAGCCCCGCCGCGCGGGCGCGCTGGAAATCCTGCAACGAGGCAACGCCGATCCGGCTCGCTTCGAACAGGCTTTCGAGATGTTCGCGGTTGTTGATGAGGCCCTTGGCCACGATCTGGTTGTTGGCGTCGATCAGCACGGCATGGGGCAGCTTCGAGACCTGGAAGGCGATGCCGAGCGGCGTCGAAAGGACCAGCGGGAACGCCTCCAGCCGCTCGCGCACGACCATTTCGTATTGCGCTTGCGCATCGCCATCGCTGGCCAGCACCACCTGCAAGGCATCCCCCTGTTCGCGCGCGATCGATTTGACCACGGGGATCAACGACTTGCACACCGGGCAGGTCGGCGAAAGGAAGAACAGCAGGGTGGACCGCCCGTCCGCCGCCCCGCCGATGCGCACGGCGCGGCCGTCGATGGCTTCCAGTTCGAACGCCGGCGTTTCCTGCCCCACTTCGGGGCCGCCCGGCAGCATCAGCGCGCCGACCGGGCCGAGCCGTTCATGCAGCATCCCCACCTGCCGCAGCAGCGCGACGACCACCAGCGCCAGCACGAGCACCAGAATCCACAGCGCGATCAGCGCGGCAATCACGGCATTGGTCACGAGCGGATCTCCTTGCGGGGAAGGTGCAGCGCCATGTCGGCGCCGGCATGAATCAGCGCCATCAGCGCGAGGCCGCCGAGCAGGGTGACGGCGTCGAGCCATACCAGCGGGCGGGGGGAAACGGGCAGCAGGGCGGTCAGAACGGCCGCAAGGAGGAGCGCGTTGCGGCCGACGAGGCCCCAGCGCAGTTCGGGCACGCGCGCGCCGAAGCCGAGGCAGCCGCAATCGATCCGCGTGTTCCCGCGCAGGAGATTGATGGCGATAGCGGCCGCATAAGCCCCCAATAGCAGCGCACAACCCAGCGCACCGGCCCGGCCGAGAGCGGGCGAGACGGGCATGGCGAGCGCCGCCGCGCCGGCCGCGATTTCCGCCGCGATCACCGCCGGCGCCATCACGGTTGCCCACCCGGCCGGCAACAGCCGATAGGCAGCGAGAGTCGGCACGAAACGCGCAAAATCGCGCAGTTTGTGCACGCCCGCCGACAGGAACAGGCATCCCGCGCCGATCGCGGGCAACAGCGCGAGGACAGGATCGATCATCGCGCGCCCGCCGTGGCCGCGACGGGCGCGGGCTGGATCAGCGTGAGGTCTGACCCCAATCCTTCCACCTTGCGCAGGACCGCGCCGGTGCCCGGATCGCGCACCGCCAGCGTGCCGCTGCCGAACAGGGTGGTGTAGAGCAGCGGTGCCGCGTCTCCGCTCACGGCCACCGCGCTGGCCGGCTGGTCGAGCGCGATGCGGGCAATGCGCTTGGCCGCGGCGACGTCATAGACCCAGATTTCCTCGCCCGGAAACTTGTGCGTGCCCGCGCCGCCCTTGTGCATCAGCACGAACAGCCGCCCGCTGGGTGCATGGTACGCCAGCGGCTGCAAACCGCCCGGCCGCCAGGCGGATTCGTCTGCCCCCGCCAGCTTCCAGCGCGCCTTGACCGTGATCTGCCCTTCGGCGCCGTCGATCACCGCGACATCGCCGGCAAAGGTGGTGAACAGCCAGGTCGACGGGCCGATCCGCACCGGCTTGTCGCTTGCGGGATCGTCGACGGTGAACAGCGGCTTGGTCGTCGCGCCCAGATGGACCGCGCCATTCGCGTCGAGCGCGGCGGCCTGCAACGATCCGTCAGCGCATTGCAGCAGGAAGCCGCGCGGCCCGGTCATGTGCATCAGGCCGCAGCCCGGCGTGGGAAATTCGCCCACCAGCTTGCGCGCCTGCGCATCGACCACGCTGACCGACTGTTCGGGCGTGAAGTTGTACACCAGCAGGAACCGCCCGTCGTCGGTCAGCGGGATGGTGGAGGGCAGCGGCAGCGACTGGATGCGCTTGGCCGGGATCTCCACCTCGTCGCCCGGCATCAGATCGCTGATCTTGTAGAAGGTGACGACATCGGTACGCGTGCCCCGGCTGCCGCGCGAATAGTACGTGCCCGGCACCATAGCCGTGCGCCCATCGGGCGAGACGGCGACACCGGTGTGCGACATGCCGCCCGGAATCGTGCCGAGGAAATGGCCACTGTCCGCATCGATCAGATAGGCGCGGCCATCGGCGATGTGCAGGAAGCTGATGTCGTTCACCAGCACCCAGTGCGGCGGCATCTGCTCCTTCAGCTCGACCGTGGTCAGTTCCTCGGGCTTCAGCGGCGCCGGTTTCGGGGGCGCGGGCTTCGGCGGGGCCGCCATCGCCTGCGATGCGCCAAGCGCGAGGAGCGAAAGGGCAAGCAACGTCTTCATCGCATACTCCGAAACGAAAACCGGCCCCGCGCCCGCTTCCCCATGGCCGTGGGCCGAACCGCGATCACCACTTCACGCTCGCGCTGACGCCATAGGTGGCGGGCTTGGCGTACATCGCGGTCGTGCCGAGCGGACCGAGGTTGAGCGTATACTGGCGATAGGCCTTGTTGAACACGTTGCGGCCGAACACCTCGATGCTGAAACGGTCGTCCGCGCTTGTCCAGGTCAGCGAGGCGTTCGAGACATTGTACGCCTTCTGGAACGAGGACGCGCCGTTGGTCACTTCGAGGTACTGGCCGTCATACCATGCGCCGTCGAACTGCGCGGCGACATTGCCCAGCGCGGTGTCGATGTCGTAGCGGAACAGGTAGTTCACGCTGAAGCGCGGCGCGTTGGGCAATTTGGCGTTGGTGACCGTGGCCGCCGGGAACGTGCAGAAATAGTTGCCGGTGCCCTGATCGACGCAATATTGCGGCACGCTGGCGCCGGGGACCAGCACCGACAGGTATTCCGACCCCGCCGTGGCCACCGACTTGACCTTGCTGGTTTCCCACGTCGCGCCAAGATTCACGTTGAAGTGCGGGACCGGCCTGATCCACGCCTCGAACTCCGCGCCGGTGGCCGTGGCATCGCTGTTGCGCACCTGCGGCACGTTGGCGATCAGGGCGAAGGCCTGATAGTTTTTGTAGCTGTAGTGGAACACGGTGGCGTTGGCGCGGATGGTCTTGCTGTCGTTGGACCACTTGATGCCGCCCTCGAACGCGTTGAGCGTTTCGGCCTTGTGCTGGAAGGTCGAGGCATCGATCGCGGGGCTGAGCGTGAAGTTGCCGCCCTTGATGCCCCGGTTCCACGATGCGAACAGCAAGGTGTTCGCGGCCGCCTTGAAGTTCAGCGTGGCGCGCGCCGCCCAATCGCCCTTGGAAATGCGATCGACGCCGGGGATCACCGCGTCGAAGCTCTGGTTCGACGCCAGTTCCACCGTGCTGCCGTCCGAACTGACGAGCGAATGATAGGTAACGCCCTTGGTGTCCTTGGAATAGCGCAGACCAGTGATCAGCGTCAGCGCATCGGTCAGGTCGTATTCGGTCTGCGCGAACAGCGACCAGTTCTTCGAGGTCAGGCGATAGGTCTCGTCGATCGAGGGGTTGCTGCCGCCCAGCCCCACGGCCACCGCCGCGCCCAGCGCCGGGTTGCCGGTGGTCACGGTATGGCCGTTGATCTTCATGTCGAGGTAGTAGAACCCCGCCTGCCAGCGGAAGCGCGGCAGATCGCCCGACAGGCGCAGTTCTTCGCTGAACTGGCTGTAGCGCGCCTGCGTCTCGTAGCGGATGAGGTCGAGCGGCGTCGCGTCGCCATCCTCCAGATAGGACTTGGTCAGTTTGGTATAGTTGGTGATGCTGGTCAGCTTGATCCCGCCCAGATCGTAGGCCAGCTTGCCCTGATAGACATCGATCTTGCGATCCAGGAAACCGGGGACGTTGGAGAAGTTCTGGTAGGGGCTGGCCTTCTCGCCGGTGATGCCGTTGATGACCCCGCCCGTGCCGTTCGACAGGCCGGCGGCGTCGGTGGTGCAATAGCCGTTGTCCTGCAGATTGCAGTTGTCGAACACATAGCCGCCGGTGGCGACGTGATCGTCCTGCGAATGCTTGTACCACAGGTCCAGCTTGCCGTTGGGGCCAAGGTCCGCCTGCACCGTGCCGCGCACGGCCCAGCCGTTCTCCCCGCCCAGCGCCTGCCCATCGCTTTCGAACACGCCCGGCAGCGCCGCCGCCGGCTTGATGTAGCCATCCGCCTTGGCGACGCGGCCCGCCACGCGGAAACGCAAGCCGGAGGTGATGCTGCCGCCCACCGCGCCTTCCAGCGTGCGCCGGTTGAAGCGTTCGTAGGTGCCCGTGGCATAGCCGTTGAAGTCCGCCCGGCTGGCGTCGTTGCTGACGTACTGGATCAGGCCGCCGGTGGCGTTGCGGCCGAACAACGTGCCCTGCGGCCCGCGCAGCACTTCCACGCGCTGCACATCGAACAGCTGGCCGGAAATGCCGTTGATCGAGCCCATGTAGGCATCGTCGACATAGACCGCGACCGGGCTTTCCAGATAGTCGGTGAAGTTGTTCTGCGAAATGCCGCGCAAGTTGAAGATGGTGACGTTGGGCGACCAGGCGTTAAGCTGAAGCCCCGGAACGTGCTGCGTGATCTGGGTGGTGTCGGTCACGCCCAGCGCCTTCAGCTGATCGCCCGAGAACGCGGTGATCGAGATCGGCACCTTGGCGACGTTCTCGGACCGCTTGGTGGCGGTCACCACGATATCGCCGAAACTGCCAGTCGCGTCCTGGGTGGCGGTTTGCGCTTCCTGCGCGATCGCCGTCCCGGTCATGCCGGCGATCGCAACCGCCATGGCCAGACTGCTCGATGCCGCTTTGGTTTTCCCGAAGGTCATGCCGGATGCTCCCTGATCGCCGGCACCAACTGGTGCTTTTGTTGACCGGATGCTCGCCGAGGGGCCTTGGTATTTCAACAGTATAGAAATGCCGAAAACGTACATCCGCCGCGCATTGCGGATTGCCGGAACGCAAAGCGGCCAAGCTCTGCGGAACCCGCAGGCGGGGTTCGCGAAATCAGTTGAAACCTGTGACCGAAATGACGCGCTTTGCGTACAGCGCCGTTCGCGTTCCGGATAGCGCCGGTCCGGCAAATCGGGTGCCCTTCGGCCCTCAGCGACAGCGGGCGCGGCCGTGACCGGCCCCGTGCCCCTCCATATGGCGGAACCCGGATGAAGACCAAAGCGATCCTGCTGACCGCAATCTGCGTCAGCGCCACGGCCCTTGCCGCGCCAAAGCCGGCGCCGGTCAACGCCAACGCCCGCGCCAGCACCGAGACCGCCAGCGCAAATACGGACTGGGCCATGCACGGCCTCGATCCCGGCGAAACGCGGTTCAGCCCGCTGGCCGGCATCGACGCCGCCAACGTCGCCCGGTTGGGCGTAGCATGGAGCGCCGATTTCGACGCGCGATCGCTGCGCGGGGTGGAAGCGACGCCGATCGTGGTCGATGACGTGATGTACGTCAGCGGTCCGTGGAGCGTGGTCATGGCGCTCGACGCGCGCACCGGCCGCGTGCTGTGGCGCTACGATCCGCAAGTCGATGGCGCCACTGCCCGGCGCGGCTGCTGCGATGTGGTCAACCGGGGCGTCGCCTATGCCGACGGCAAGGTGTTCCTGGGCGCGTTCGACGGGCGGCTGATCGCGCTCGACGCAAAGACGGGGCGCGAGGCCTGGTCGGTCCAGACCACCGACCGCAACCAGAACTACACGATCACCGGCGCGCCGCGCATCGTGAAGAACCGCGTAATCATCGGCAACGGCGGCGCGGAATACGGCGTGCGCGGCTATGTCACGGCCTATGACGTGGCGACGGGCAAGCAGGCCTGGCGCTTCTACACCGTGCCCGGCGATCCGGCGAAGGGCTTCGAGAACAAGGCCATGGCTATGGCCGCCGACACCTGGGCGGGCGAATGGTGGAAGGTGGGCGGCGGCGGCACCGCGTGGGATTCGATGGCCTACGATCCCGAACTCGACCTGCTCTATATCGGCGTGGGCAACGGCGGGCCATGGGACCGCACGGTGCGCAGCGCCGGCAAGGGCGACAACCTGTTCGTCTCCTCGATCGTGGCGATCCGGCCGGAGACGGGCGAATACGTCTGGCATTTCCAGGAAGTGCCGGGCGACGAATGGGACTACACCGCCACGCAGCACATGATCCTGGCCGATCTCCAGATCGACGGGCAGCGGCGCAAGGTGCTGATGCAGGCGCCGAAGAACGGCTATTTCTATGTGCTGGACCGGGCGACGGGCCAGTTCATCTCGGGCACGCCCTATGTGCCGCTCAACTGGTCGAAGGGGCTGGACCCTCAGACTGGCCGCCCCGACATCGTGCCCGCTGCGCGCTATGCCGAAAGCGGCGCGCCGTGGCTGGGCCTGCCCTCGCCCGCCGGGGGGCACAGCTGGCAGCCGATGAGCTATGATCCGTCGCGCCGTCTGGTGTTCCTGCCCACGGCCGAAATGCCCTATGGCTATGTTTCGGCCAAGCCCGGAAGCTTTGCCTACGATCCGCGCGGATGGAACACCGGGCAGGACCCGGCCGCCTCCTCGATGCCCGAAGACCCCAAGGTGCGCGCGCAGATCCGCGCGATGATGAAAGGCGCGCTGGTGGCGTGGGACCCGGTCGCCGGGCGGCGGGTGTGGTCCGTGCCGATGCCGCTGCCGTGGAACGGCGGCGTGCTCTCGACCGCGGGCGGGCTGGTGTTCCAGGGCAACGGCACGGGCGAATTCGCCGCCTATGCCGCCGACAGCGGCCGCAAGCTGTGGTCCGTGAACCTGGGCAGCGGCATCGTCGCCGCGCCCGTCACTTACCGCATCAGGGGCGTGCAATACGTCTCCGTCGCGGTCGGCTGGGGCGGCATTCTGCCGCTCAACATGGGCGAGGCGCTGAAGGACGCGGTCGGCCCGCGCGTGAACCGCATCGTCACTTTCCGGCTCGACGGCAAGGCGCCCTATGCGCTGCCGCCGGTCGATCCGAAGGTGCTGCCGCCGCTGCCCGCCAGCGCCGGCGATCCCCGGCAGGTCGACGAAGGCCGCACGCTGTTCCACGTGCGCTGCTGGATGTGCCATGGGGATACGGCGGTGAACCACGGCGGCGTGCCCAACCTGCGCTATTCGCAGGCGATCACCGATCCGCAGATGTTCGCCGCCTTCGTGCTGCAGGGCGTGGCCGAACCGCAGGGAATGCCCAACTTCGCGAAGGACCTCACCGCCGCGCAGGCCGAAGCGATCCGCGCCTATGTGGTGAAGCGCGCGCTGGACCTGAAGGCCGATCCCGACGCGCCGTGACGCAGGCGGGCGCCGGGAAAGAGGCCCGGCGCTGCCGGCCGCCCCCTATCCCCGCTTGCGCAGGGTTTCCGAGGGAAGGCAGCCGTACTGCTGGCGATAGTACTGCGCGTAGCGGCCGAAGTTGACGATGCCGCATTCGAGCATCAGCTCGGTCACGCTGGCGCCGCCATCGCTTTCCATCAGCGCGCTGTGCAGCTTTTCCAGGCGGTGGCGGCGGACATATTCCAGCGGCGTGACACCCAGGAAATGGCGGAAGCCGCTTTGCAGCGAGCGCACCGAAACGCCGACTTGCGCGGCCAGCGCGGCAATCGAGATCGTCTCCTCCACCGAATCGTGGATGATCTCGCGCGCGCGGCGGACGTGGCGGGGCGAGATGTCGTTGCCGTGCAGCGCGATCTGTTCGGAATAGCTGTTGCAGTAATTGCCGAGCAGCACTTCGGCGAGCAGCATCCCGTACTGGCGTTGCAGCCGCTTGTTGCCCATCGTGATCGGGCAAAGCTGCAACTGCCCGCAAATGTGGGTCAGCATCCCGCGCCACACCAGCGGCAGTTCGCGCGTGCCTTCGCGCCCCGGATAGAATTCCAGCCGGCGCTGGACCGGGATGTGGAGTTGCTGGCCGAGATAATCGGTGCAGATCGACGCGGGCATCCGCACCGCCAGATGGCGGCAATTGCCCGTCATGTGGACCTTGAGCGGCGTGCCGGGCGAGGACACCATCAGTTCGTCGGGCCGCAGCTGGTAGCGGTTGCCATCGGCCCACATCACGGTTTCGCCATCGAGCGCGAGATGGACCAGGAAGTGATCGTCCTCCAGCTGCGCCTCGACATCGACCTCGGTGCCGTACTGGAGATCGACGAACTGGATCGCGCCGAGTTCCATGCTGTAGATGCGCGCGTCGATCGGCTCCGCCCGGCCGCAATCGAAGCGGTGGCGCGAAAGGCGCTTCGACAGGTGTTCGTGGACCACGTCCGCCCGATCCGAATGGAAGGACTGAACACCGGCGACATTCGACTGGGCAAGGACGGCTAGCATGTGGCGGCTCCCTGAGCGTGACGGTTTGCCCGCCGTGTGTTCTCGCTTGCACTGTTACCCGGCTCACGCGGCCTGATCGGGTGCCGATCATGAGAACCGCGTAGCCGAGTCCTCATCCGATGCAGGACACTGAAAGCAGCGTCTCCTGTCAAGAGGCGTGCGCCTTCCTTTTGCCGGATCGGCACGCGGCCTGCGCAAAGTGGATAGCGCGGGCGCGAACGCGCCTCCTACGATTGCGGTCCGACAGCACCATCCACGAAAAGGCCCCTGACATGAGCGACACGCTGGACATCGCAAGCCCCGCCGGCGCGAGCCCTTCCGCCACCGTCGGGTCCGGCGCGCAGGCCGCCAGCGCCGCGACGCAGGCCTTCCTCGCCCACCGGCACGGCCTGTGGATCGATGGCGCGCAAGTACCGGCCGCCAGTGGCGAACGGCGTACCGTGATCGACCCGGCGACCGGCGCGCCCATCGCCGAAGTGGCCGAAGGCAGTGCACCCGACATCGACCGGGCGGTGGCTGCCGCCCGCGCGGCGTTCGACACCGGCCCGTGGCGCGCGCTGCGCCCGGTGGAGCGCGAACGCCTGCTGCTGCGCCTGGCCGACCTGATTGAGCGCGACGCCGATCTGCTGGCCGAACTGGAAGTGCTGGACAACGGCAAGATCCTGCCCATGGCGCGCCATGGCGATCTGGTGCTTGCCATGGATTCGCTGCGCTACATGGCCGGGTGGGCGACCAAGATCGAAGGCACCACCATCGCGCCCTCGTTCCATTACGTGCCGGGCCTCAGCTTCACCTCGCACACCATCCGCCAGCCGGTGGGCGTGGTGGGGCAGATCATCCCGTGGAATTTCCCGCTGGTCATGGCGATCTGGAAGATCGCGCCGGCGCTGGCGGCGGGCTGCACCGTGATTCTCAAGCCGGCCGAGGACACGCCGCTGTCCGCGCTCTATCTGGGCGGGTTGATCGCCGAAGCCGGGTTCCCGGCCGGCGTGGTCAACATCGTGACGGGCGGCGCGGCGGCGGGCATCGCGCTGGTCGAACATCGCCACGTCGACAAGATCGCCTTCACCGGATCGACCGAGGTCGGGCAGGACATCCAGCGCCGCGCTGCCGCCACGATGAAGCGCCTGAGCCTGGAACTGGGCGGCAAGAGCCCGGTGGTGGTACTGGGCGATTGCCCGGTGCCGATGGCCGTGGAAGGCGCGGCCGGCGCGATCTTCTTCAACCACGGGCAGGTCTGCACCGCCGGTTCGCGGCTGCTGGTCCACCGCAGCATCTATGCCGAGGTGATCGACGGTCTGGCGGCGGTTGCCAACGGCATGGTGCTGGGCGCGGGGCTCGATCCCGCCAGCCAGATGGGGCCGCTGGTTTCGGCCAAGCAGCGCGCCCGCGTGGACAGCTTCGTGCAAGGCGCGCTGGCGCAGGGCGCGCGGCTGGTGGCGGGCGGCGAGGCTCCCGCCGGCCCGGGCTTCTTCTATCGCCCCACCGTCTTTGCCGACGGTACGCCCGAGATGACGCTGTGCCGCGAGGAAGTGTTCGGCCCGGTGCTGGTGGCCATGCCGTTCGACAGCGAAGAGGAAGCGCTGGCGCTCGCCAACGATACCCGCTTCGGCCTGGGCGCCAGCGTGTGGACGCAGAACCTGGGCGCGGCCAACCGTTTCGCGCTGGGGCTGAAGGCGGGCAATGTCTGGGTCAACGCGCACAACCTGCTTGATCCGGCGGTGCCGTTCGGCGGCCACCGGATGTCCGGCTATGGTCGCGAACTCGCGCACGCGCCGCTCGAACTCTACACCGAGGCGAAGTCGGTGACGGTCACCCTGCTCTAGGGTCAGGACCCATTACTGGCGCGATCGAGGTTTGAGGCAAAATGGCCCGGCGCAAGGAGGAGGGGCGCAGGAATATGTCGATATTTCAAGTCTCTCCGACGCCGCGCTGGGCCATTTTGGTCAAATCCCTGCGGGACGTCCAAATGGCTTCCATCTCGAACCGAAAGACGCTTGCAAAGGCAACCAGCCTTCGCAACGCGCCTTTCGGCCCGATATGTTCGCCATTTGGACGCCTCGACCGCGCCAGTAATGGGTCCTGACCCTAGGCGCCTCCCCCCCTTTTGACGCTTCGCCCCCCGGAGAAGCCGCCGCGCCCTCACGCGGCGGCTTTTGCGCATGCGAAGCGTGCGAGGCAATACACTCCCTGTTTTGCCGAATCCTTATTCGCAAACGCAACACCGCCTTGCCGAACGCGCACATTGGCTGCGGATTGCGAATTGCCGCTGCCCGGCGAAATCCGGAAGTTCCCCGCCATGACGGCCGGCACAGAACCGGACGCAGAAGTTCGCAGGCCCTGCCACGCAACTTTCCAATGAGGGATCACAATGACACGGGGAAATCACCGATACATCGGCCGCATGTTCACGGCCGGACTGCTGGCCGCAACCACGCTCTCCTGCGGCGGCATCGCCCATGCCGAGGAAACCACGCCCGGCGCCTCGGCCAGCACCGGCCTTGAGGAAATCACCGTCACCGCGCGCAAGCGCAAGGAATCGCTGCAGGAAACGCCGATCGCGATTTCCGCCTTCTCCGGCAACGCGCTGGAACAGCGGCAGGTCAGCTCGGTAACCGGGCTGGACCGGGTGGTGCCCAACCTTGTGGTTAGCGAGACGGCACCGGTCGGCGGCAGCAGCGCCGCCGCCTCGTTCTTCATCCGCGGCATCGGCCAGACGGACTTCAACCAGAACACCGAACCGGGCGTGGGCATCTATGTCGACGGCGTGTACATCGCGCGTTCGGTCGGATCGGCGCTGCAACTGGTGGACCTCGAAAACCTGGAAGTGCTGCGCGGGCCGCAAGGCACGCTGTTCGGCCGCAACACCATCGGCGGCGCGATCAACATCACCACCAAGAAGCCCGGCACGGAACTGGGCGGCACCGCTTCCGTCACCGGCGGATCGGATCACCTGCTCCAGTTCAAGGCGACGCTCGACGCGCCGATCACCGACCGCATCCTGACCAAGCTGACCGTGTTTTCGCGCAACCGCGATGGCTATGTCACGCGCACGAGCGACGGCGTCGATCTGGGCAATGACAACAAGTTCGCCATTCGCGGCGACATCCGCCTGCTGCCGACCGACACGCTGACCATCGACGCCTCGATCGAACGGATGCGCGAACGCGAACACGGCGCACCGCTGCAACTGATCGCCGCCTATGCCGACGCGCCCTTCGCGCAATACAACAACCTGGCGCTAAACGGCGCGGTCTGCGCCACCACGCCCACGGCCGCCCAGTGCTATGGCTCGCAATGGATTGCGCCGGCCGGCAAGGATTACGGCACCGGCCGCGTCATCTCCAACATCGACGTGCTGGGCGTGAACGTGACCGCCAACTGGAAGGCGCCCGAACCGATCCTGGGCAGCGAGATCGCGGTCAAATCGATCACCGCGTGGCGCAAGCTGGATTCGATCTTCGGCGCCGATCACGATCACAGCCCGGTGCTGATCGACGATACGTTCAACGATTATTCGCAGCGCCAGTTCTCGCAGGAGCTCCAGGTCACCGGCTCATCCAAGCTGCTCAACTGGGCAGCGGGCGTCTATTACTTCCGCGAAAGCGGCACCGATGCCAACACCGTGGACTTCTCGATCGGCAGTCTGCTGAGCGGGGGCGCGATCCGCAACCGCAGCCTGGCCTTCTATGGACAGGCGACGCTGAACATCACGCAAGCCCTGTCTATCACCGGCGGCATCCGCCATACCGACGAAGACAAGCTGTTCCTGCCCAACCAGGTCTATCTGACCGACTTCGTCGCCAGCCCCACGCAGATTCTGCCGGCGGGCACCCCGCAAGTGCTGCCGGGGGCAACGGGCAAGCTGAAAGTCAACGAAACCAACTTCCTCGCCAATATCTCGTACAAGTTCACGCGCGATATCATGGCCTATTTCAACTATTCGGACGGCTTCAAATCGGGCGGCTTCACCCAGCGCCTGGCCGGCCCGCCGTTCATCTCGCCCCCCTCGTTCTCGCCGGAATACGTCAAGGTCTACGAGGCCGGCATCAAGAGCGAACTGTTCGACCGCCGCGTGCGCCTGAACCTTGCCGCGTTCCAGACCGACTACAAGGACATCCAGCTCAACGTCCTCTCGCCCGGCCTGCCCAACCCGTTCACGATGAACGCCGCAAAGGCGCGCATCCGCGGGTTCGAGGGCGAGTTGAACACGCGGATCGGCGGCGGCTGGGCGTTCAACGCCTCGGTGGGCTATCTCGACGCGAAGTATCTCGCGGCCAGCGGCGGCATCATCCTGCACACCGTGGCGGGGGACATTCCGGTCGGCACCGGCCTCGTCAACGTCAACAGCAAGTTCGTGAACGCGCCGAAATGGACGGCTTCGGTGGGCCTTGCCTACACTGCCGAAACCGCCATCGGAAAGTTCTCGCCGCGCGTGGACTGGTCCTATCGCAGCGACGTGCTCCTCGATGCGCTCAACACCCCGCTGCTCCACCAGCCCGGCTATGGCCTGTGGAACGGCACCGTGAGCTATACCGACACGGCGGAAAACTGGACCGTCAGCGTGGGCGCGAAGAACATCTTCAACAAGCGCTTCCTCGTCGCCGGCTATGCCGACGTGGGCGCTTCGGGCTTCGTCGAAGGCGTCTACAACCGGGGCCGGGAATGGCAGATCGAGGTGCGCCGCAAGTTCTGATCTTTGCTCGGTGTTGGGAAGGCGTGGGCTAGCGCCCTTCCCCACCGATCACCGCACCACCCTTGCCCCGTCTCCTTGTGGAGGCGGGGCTTTTTTCACGGCGACCCTATCGCTATGGAAAGCCCACCCCGCTGCGACTAACGCCGCCTGCGGCGGCGCAAGTCTCGCGCCCCTCCCGCTTGCGGGAGGAGTTGGGGGTGGGAAGGCTTATTGCTCCGAGGCCAGCCGGCACTGGCCTTCCATCCGCTCGATCCAGCTGCGCACCAGCGCGATGCCCTCGGCATGGACGAGGCTGCGGCCGATTTCCGGCATCATCGTGCCCGGCACGTTCGAGCGCAGGCGATAGAGCAGGATCGACTTTTCCGGCTCGCCCGGCGCCACGTCGAACGGCAGGCCGCCGCCACCGTGCCCGCCGGCCACGATCTGCTTGCACACCCCGATCCGGCGCGGGCTGGCCCAGTCGGCGCCGTGTTCGTGCCCCTGATCGAACCACAGGCCGGTGGTGCGCGCGGCGCCGACGGGCGAATGGCAGTGGCTGCAATTGATGTCGAGGTAACTGCGCGCGCGCGCATCGACGGGCAGGCGCTCGTCATGCCAGTCGACGTTGCGTGGCGCCGAAGCGGCGGCCGGCGCGCCGGTCAGGTAGCCCAGCCGCTGCAGCCGCGTGAGCTGGTTGATCGTGCCGAACTTGCCCGGAAAATCGCGGTTGAGATGCCGCGCCTTGATCCCGATCGGCTCGATGTGGTTGATCTCCCCGGCGGTGAAATTGGGCGCGTGGCAATTGGCGCAATCGTTGGCGTTGGGCACGACATAGACGAAGTCCTTGCGCTCCGCGCCGTCCACCATCGTCAGCGGGATCGCATCGCCCACGCGTTCCAGCGTGGCATCGCGCTGGTCCTCGTCCCAGACATAGGGCAGCGCCACCCAGCCGCCCGCGCGATGGACCAGCAGGCGCGTTTCCATCAGGCGTACATGCGCGAGCCGCAAGCCGCCCACGCCATCCTGATAGTCGCTGGCGCGCGCCTTGAGCACGTCCGCGCCTTCGCCCGTGTGATCGGCCGGCGCGACGGGATAGTAGAACGTCTTGGCGATGACCGTGCCAACCGGCAGGTCGAACGCGCGATCGGGATTGTAGGCCGCCTTCTGCCCGTTCGGAATGAACAGCACCCGCCATTTCAGTGCGTAGTCGGTGAACAGCGGCGTAGCGAGTTCGTAGGTCACGCCGGACGGCGCGGCGGCCAGCCGGTCGCCCGCGCGCTGGATCAGCTTCCATTGCGAGAGCTTCGCCGGGAAATCCTCCCGCGATCCCGCCGCGCTGGAATGGTGCGTCAGCACCGCGAAGCCGAGAACGGAAGCGACCAGCGACCACAACGCGAACCGCAGGAACTTGGACACCGGACGACTCCTTAGCGGATGACGACAGGCGGCTGGCGCTTGAAGCCGTCGCAGCTCTTGCCGTCGATCACCGCGAACTTGCCGGGGCTCTTAGGATCGAGCCGGATCAGCTTGTCCGGCCCGGACGCGAGGCAGATGCCGTTGTCGTCCGCGAGGGCACGGGTATAGCCGTCCCACACCACGTTGGTGCTCTGGCCCGCCGCGCGGATCACCGGCGCGGCCGGGAAGCGATCGGCATCGGGCGCGTTGCCGCCGCCCGAAATACGGTTGCCAGCGATCAGCACCCGGTCCGGATAGGGATCGTGCTCGCCGGGCGCGCCAGCCTCGATCTTGTAGTCGGTCGAGAAATCGCTGGCGATGGCGATGCCCATGGTATCGTTGTTGCGGATGTCGTTGTCGAAGATCTCGACATCGTCGTTGGCCAGCACGATCATGCCGGTGCCCTTGGGCACGATGCTGACCGCGGTGCCCTTCGCCGCGAAGTTCGGGGTGTTGTTCGCTTCCGACACGTTGTTGTGAATGCGCGTGCTGTGGCCCGGCTTGGGCAGGTTGGGCATGTTGAACACGAGGATGCCACCGGTGTTGCGGGTGGCGACGTTCTCGTAAACGTCGGCGTGCGTCGAGTTCTCGATCTCGATCCCGGCGACGTTCAGTTCCGCCCGGTTGCGGCGCACGATGATGTTGTCCGACTGCCCGACATAGATGCCGGCGTCGGACGAGCCGAACACTTCGCTGTCCTCGATCAGCACGTCGGTGCAACCCACGGGATAGATGCCATAGGCGCCGTGGGTGCTGTTGTCGGGATCGGTCCAGCGCACGCGCACGTTGCGGAAGGTGACGCCCTTGGTGCCGTTGATCTTGATCCCGTCACCCTTGGTGTCCTGCACGGTCAAGTCGCTGACGACGAACTGGTTGCCGGTGACCAGCAGGCCGACGGGGCCGGCGACCATGCCGGCGAAGGACAGCACGGTCTGATCCTTGCCCGCGCCCTTGATGGTCACGCCCGAGGCGGTCAGCCCCAGGCCGCGCGACAGGCGGTACTTGCCGGCGGGAATGGTGATCACGTCCCCGGCCTTGGCATCGAGAATTTGCTCCTGCAGGTGCTTCTCGAACGCGCGGTCGGTGACGAAGCCATCGGCATCGGCCTGCGGGGCAGCCGCCCAGGCCGGCCCGGCCAGCCCCAGCGATCCCACACCCGCCACCATCAGCGCGCTGCCCAGCAGCGCCGCGCGGCCGCGCATAAATCCTGCCTTCATCGTTCTCTCCTCGCTTGCTGCGATCCCGTGTGCGCGGCCGGCGACGCTTTTTGCCGGCCGCAGTATTCCTCAATACGTGTTCATTAATACTTGAGCGTCACGCTGCCGCCGAAGAAGCGCGGCGGCGAAATCCGCGTGTAGGGCGTGCCGAACGTGGTAGTGGTGATGTTGTTGATGCCGTTCATGTACTGCTTGTTGAACAGGTTCTCGACCCAGAAGGCCACGGTCACCCGTTCGTTGGCGCTCTTGCCGCCGATGCGGGCGTTGACCAGATCGCGCGAGGACCGCAGCGTGCCCAGCTTCGTCCAGTCGACCCCGCCCAGCACCGTATCGAGCGCATCGTCATAAGGCGTCCGCGCGTTGGTGCGGGCGCGCGAGCGGTGGCTCCAGTTGAAATCGGCGAAGAGCTTGCCGAAGCTCACCGGCGCGGTCGCATGCACGCCGAACGTGCTGCTGAGGCGCGGCTCGCCGGTGGGCTGCCCGTTGAGGTTGAGATTGATCGGCCCGCTGAAGGTCTGCACCTGCTCGATGCGGCTCGCCCAGGTGGAATCGATCCACGACAGGGTGCCGGTCAGGCTGAGGTAATCGTTGATCTTCAGCGCCGTATCGAGATCGAAGCCATAGGCTTTCGAACTGCCGGTGGTGGTGACGTACTGCGGGATGGTGCTGCCGTTCTGCACCAGCGAGATCGACTGGCGATCGTTGTAGCGGAAATAATAGCCGGTCAGGTTGAAGCGCAGCCGCCGGTCGAAGAATTCCGACTTCACGCCGGCTTCGAAGTTCCACACCGTTTCCGGACGGAAATAGCTGTTGATCGCCTGCGAGTTGAAGCCGCCGGCCTTGTACCCGCGCGAGGCGGAGACATAGGCCATCACGTCGGGGGTGAACTTGTAGCTGACCACGAACCGCGGCGAGACATCGTTGAAGCTGGCCTTGCGCGTGAACGGCACGTTCTGCAGCGCGCCTTCGTTGAAGATCAGGTTGCCCGTCGGGTAGATCGGCGCGCCGGCCAGGAACGGCTGGGCGGCGAGCGTTTGATAGACCTGCAGCACCGAATAGGTGGTCGCCGGATCGAACAGCGGCGGCAGGCCGAGCTGGTCGAAGCCCGCGTTGAACACCGCGCCCGGCAACTGGATCGCCGAAAGGCCCGGCGACTGCACGCTGGGCGCGAACCAGGTGAAGGTCTTGCGATCGTTGGTATAGCGCAGGCCGAAGCGCAGGCTCCACTTGTCGGTCACGTCCCAGGTCACGTCGCCGAACGCCGCGAACGACTTGTTGCGCGCGGTGTTGGTCATGTCCTCGCGCCAGGTGTTGCCGAACACCGGCAGGCCGGCGCCGGCAAACGCGCTGAACAGGGGCAGCCCGCCGCTGGAGAGCGCGAAATCGATCGAATCGACCAGCGCCGTCACCGCGCTGGTCTGGTGGCCGACCTCGTTGAAATAGCTGCCACCCAGCAGCCAGTGCAGCTTTTCGCCATCGTGCGAAAGGCGCAGCTCCTGATAGAAGCTCTTGTTGCTCTCGATATTGTCGGTGTCGAGATAGCGCGTGGGATCGTTGGTGCCGTCCTCGTCCTCGCGGTTCGAGGTGGAGAACCGGCGGTACGAACTGATGCTGGTCAGCTTCAGCCCATCGGTGATGTCGCGGTTGATGGTCAGCGCATAGCCGTTGAGCAGGCGCGTTTCGCGCGCGCCGCCGACCACGTCGTTGGTGAACGGCCCGAACGGATCGCGCGACAGCGCCGCCTGGCTGATGCCGATCGCCACGGGGCCATCGTTGCGCGTTTCGTCATGGTCCCACGCGAAGACGATGTCGGTGGCACTGTCGGGCGTCCAGCGGGCGGAAATGCGGCCCGAGGTGGTGTGGATGAAGCCCCGGCCCTTGCCGGTGACGGCATCGTGCAGCCAGCCATCGCGCCGGTTGATCAGCACGTCGCCGCGCACCTGCAGGTTGTGCGTCAGCGGCACGTTGATCATCGCCTCGATACGCTTCGAGCCGTAGTTGCCGAAATCGAAATTGGCGGTGGTGGTGAAGCGGTCTTCGGGCTTCTTGGTGACGATCGAGATCGCGCCGGCCGAGGTATTGCGCCCGAAGATCGTGCCCTGCGGCCCCTTCAGCACTTCCACGCGCTCGATATCGTTGAAGAAGATCAGCGCCGAGCCCGTCCGCGCGGTGTAGATGCCATCGACGAACACCGCGACGGCGGGTTCGGTGCCGATGCCGAAATCATCGGTCGCCACGCCGCGAATGGTGAAGCGCGGCTGCGTGACCGAGCTGGAGGGTTCGAAAAACTCTGG